>NZ_DJHW01000107.1:0-21954 GCF_002433295.1 Pseudoalteromonas sp. UBA6610
CAACCTATTTCAGGACGGGACATATATGATTAGTCAAGCATGTTACGTAAAACGTATTGTAGAATACCGCCGTGCTTGTAGTAGTCCCACTCTTTAGGGGTATCTATACGTACATCGGCGCTAAAGCTGACTTTTTTGCCCTCAGCATTCGTGGCAATAATGCTCACTTCATTCGTTTTGTCGTACAAACCTTCAATATCAAACTGCTCTTGGCCAGTTAAATTTAATGATTCGTGGCTCTCACCCTCTTTAAATTGTAAAGGCAGTACACCCATACCAATGAGGTTAGAGCGGTGAATACGCTCATAACTTTGTGCAACCACCGCTTTTACACCTAATAAAAGCGAGCCTTTTGCTGCCCAGTCGCGTGATGAACCGGTACCGTATTCTTTACCAGCTAACACAATTAATGGTGTGTTACTCTTTTCATATTCCATTGCGGCATCGTAAATGCTGGCAAGCTTGTCATCAGGTTGGGTGCGAGTAACGCCACCTTCTGTACCTGGTGCGAGTAAGTTTTTAAGCCTAACGTTCGCAAATGTGCCTCGCATCATCACTTCGTGGTTACCACGGCGTGAACCGTACGAGTTAAACTGCGCTTTTTCTACGCCTTTTTCCTGTAAGTAAATACCGGCTGGCGCTTCAGCTTTAATGGCCCCCGCAGGAGAAATATGGTCTGTGGTTACTGAGTCGCCAAGTTTAGCTAAACAACGCGCCCCTTCAATTGTTGGCACGCCTGGTGGTTCAACGCTCATGCCCTCAAAGAATGGTGCTTTTTTAATGTAAGTTGAGCCATCATCCCAATCGTAGAGCTTACCATCAGGAATTTGGATTTTTTGCCAACGGCTGTCGCCTTCGTATACATTGGCATAGCTTTTTTCGAACATTTCTCTGGTTACCGTTTTTTGTACTAGTTCGCTGACTTCGCTCACGCTTGGCCAAATATTTTTTAGGTAAATATCGTTACCGTTTTCATCTTGCGCTAATGGCTCGTTGTATACATCTATGTCTGTACGCCCTGCAATGGCATACGCTACCACAAGTGGAGGCGAGGCTAAAAAGTTCATTTTAACGTCTTGGTGTATACGCCCTTCAAAATTACGGTTACCCGATAAAATAGAGCTTACAACTAGCTTATGCTTTTGAATAGCTTCGCTAATTTCATCTGCAAGCGGGCCTGAGTTACCTATACACGTGGTACAACCATAACCGACCAAGTTAAAGCCTAAGCTTTCTAGGTCATCCATTAGACCTGCTTTTTCAAGGTAGTCGGTTACCACTTGCGAACCGGGTGCAAGCGATGTTTTAACCCACGGTTTTACATTAATACCCAGCTGTTTAGCTTTTTGAGCCACTAAGCCTGCGGCTAAAATAACACTGGGGTTAGAGGTATTTGTACAGCTTGTAATAGCGGCAATAACACAGGCGCCATCGTTTAGTTCAAATTCTTGGCCTTTAAACTTCACTTTGGCTGCACCCATAAACTGCGCTTCGTCTACCGGTTCATCTGGGTTGGTTGTTGGGCCTTCACTTTCAATGCGCGCTTCTTCAATATCGCTTTTATCACGACGAGCCATACGCTCATCTTGGAAACCTTTTAGGTGCTGGCCTATCACATCACCGGCTTTATCAAGTGTAATTCTGTCTTGTGGGCGTTTAGGGCCTGCAAGGCTAGGTACTACGTCGTCTAATTTAAGCTCAAGGGTGTCTGTGTAATGTGCTTCGTCGCCTTCATGGCGCCATAAGCCTTGGTGTTTAGCGTAGTCTTCAATCAGTTTGAGGTGATCTTCATCGCGGTTCGTTAAACGCAGGTAGTTAATTGTTTCATCATCAATGGGGAAAATACCACATGTTGCACCGTACTCTGGCGCCATGTTGGCAATGGTTGCTCTATCGGCGAGCGGTAAATCAGCTAGGCCGTCACCATAAAACTCAACAAATTTACCCACTACGCCGTGGTTACGTAGCATTTCGGTAACGGTGAGCACTAAATCGGTAGCTGTGGTGCCCTCGGGTAAGCGGCCATTTAATTTAAAGCCCACTACCTGAGGAATAAGCAAGCTAATTGGTTGCCCAAGCATGGCTGCTTCGGCTTCAATACCACCTACGCCCCAGCCTAGCACACCTAAACCATTAATCATGGTGGTGTGCGAATCAGTCCCTACAAGGGTGTCTGGGTAGGCTATTGATTTTCCGTTTTCACTGTCGTTAAAAACAACACGCGCTAAAAACTCTAAGTTTACTTGGTGCACAATACCTGTAGCTGGTGGCACTACTTTTAAATTATCAAAAGCAGTTTGCCCCCAGCGTAAAAATTCGTAGCGCTCTTTATTTCGTTCGTATTCTAGCTTGGCATTTAAATCAAACGCACCGTCGTCACCATAGCCATCTACTTGTACTGAGTGGTCAATTACAAGTTCAGCAGGAGAAAGCGGATTTATTTTTGCAGGATCGCCACCTAGTTTTTCCATTGCATCACGCATGGCTGCTAAATCAACAATGGCGGGAACACCTGTAAAGTCTTGCATTACCACACGTGCCGGCGTAAAGGCTACCTCAGCTGAGGGCTTTGCTTTAGGGTCCCAGTCAAGAAGGGCTTGAATGTCTTGTTCTTTAATATTTACGCCATCTTCATTGCGTAATAGGTTTTCTAGTAATACTTTGAGAGAAAAGGGCAATCGCTTTGCTTTGTCGCCTAATCCTTTAAGTGAGTGAATATGGTATTGCTCGCCATTAATCGTTAATTGTTGTTGGGTGTCGAAACTATTCATTTTTTGCCCCTTTGATAGTTAGGATTATGTCCTTGATAAAATAACGTGTTTATTTGCCAATAGTTTGCAAAGTGCATACCAGAGATAATAAATATGACAAATCAGGCTAAAAAGCAGGTAGCGCAATGCATGTTTTTTAGACAGTACTAAGTATAGAAGTGCTACCTAAAATTGTTTTTTCAAGTAGCAAAATAATGAGTTTACAAAAGGGGGGGAGGTTAGTTCAACCAACCTTGTTGTTTGCTTTTTATGCTTAAATATAAAAGCAAAAACGCAATAACAATCACTAAAATAGGCATAAACACCGCGCTTACCCCCAGCATTTTAATGCTATTTATCACAATAAAATTATAAAATTGCTGAATAAATATCGCTACCAACGATAGCGCAAAGGTAGGCGTTGCAAATGCATTTTTGGCCAATAGTAGTATGCAGCCAAGGGTGCCACCAAATACCGCTACAGCAAACGCAATGGTAGACCATAAAGGCACGTTTGAATATGCAGCTTGTTGATCTAACGGAAGTTTACTTATCATCTCGGGGGTCATCATAAGGTGCATTATAAATGCAAACACACCTAATAAATTCCAGATAAGTGCTGCCCACAGGGCGGGTTTAAACCAATTGGGTGTGGCTGAGGTTGTCATATTATTACCTTGTTTTTATTGTATTTTACGAGGTAATTAAAGAGCAAAAAGGCTAACTGTTCAAGCTAGCCTATACATATAATAAAAACGGCACAAAGCGCTAAGGGCTAGCCAAATGAGATAGGGCGGCGCCCTGTATTTTCATCAACCTTTGGCTTTTTAGTGCGCTTTCTTTTATTTTTTGCCGGCTTTTGAGCTGTTTCATTAGGTGTTTTTTCTGGCTGTGGCTGGGTTGTTGCCACTGGGCGCTCTACAGGAGTCGCATCTTCACTTAAAGTGAGTTGAAAAAGCTCGCCATCAAATTCAAGTACATCGCCACTGTATAATTTTTTCCGTTTTATTGTACATATTTCATGGTTAACCCCAACATAGCCTTGCGCTATTAGGTTTTTAGCTTGGCCGCCACCTTCTACTAAATCGAGTACTTTTAGTAATTTACAAAGCTCTATAGGTTCTTCTTCAAGTTCAATTTCAATGTATTCTTCTGACATGGTTATCTCTGTTGGTGGCGCATAAGCAGCAAGTATAAAGGCTTGCACTGTTTTTTGCACCTAGCAAGCTCGCCCGAGTGGGATAAAAAAGAGTGATAAATATAAAACTTTTTTCAACTTTAAAAAAACTGCAGCATTTGATGCGTATGCTCTAGCAAAAATTTGGTGTGCTATTTGCTATTGCTTTGGCAAATAAAAAATCGTACCTAAAACATGGTAATTATTTCACCGTTTTAATTGTTTAGGTCTGCATATAATTGGAGCAGTAAATGGGCATAAGATTAGCAATGAAAAAAGAGCTAATGGGCTTAGATAATTCAGATATGCTGACAGCAGATGATGTAAGAGCTCACTTAGCTAACTCGGTAAAAACACAAAAAGAGCAAGATGAACGCGGCTTTTCGGTTATTTCTAAGTTTAACGATACGCACAGTCGGCTAATTAGTGGTGATCCACTTAAAAAATCAAAACTGGAATTTGAACGTCATCGCTTATTTAATGAAGTTTTATATACGCGCCAAAGTGTAGATGCCTGGTTAGACAGCCAAACAAATTATACCAACGTACAATAATACTTAATTAAGCACATGAGTATTAAGTTGCTATAGATAGTTTCCTCCAATAGACTACAATTGTAATCATTGGAGGGTCACTATGAAAAATGGCATTTTAATCTGTATGTGGGCGCTATTATTAACTGCGTGCCAACAACCTACCGTTTATGTTTTTAGTGAAAACTTGCAAGATGAGCAGCGCAAGCAGCTCGATGCTGCGCTAAAAGCACAAAATCTTCCTTATGAATACGTAGCGCTAGAAATCCCATCTACCTTTGGTGAGGCTACGTTACTCTTATCAAGCGATAAAATTTACCCAAAAGAAACTGAGCAGTTAGCTATTATTATGCAAGAGCTAGGTTATCAGCCTGAAATTAACTACACGACACGATCAAATCATTTTTATGGCGATGGCAATATTGGTTTTTATTTAAAGAGTACTGATGGAGAAGATGCTTTTACTATGCCGTCTCGGCTAAGAACAACTCATTGCAGCGACGATAAATACAATGATTTAGCGGTTAGATTTTCAAATGAACACGCTGACTTTACCTTACCCAGTGGCGCTGTTGTAAGGTTAGGTTGGGAGTTTTTATATGGTTATGTTGTTATTTATTATAAAACCTACTCGCAAACATATAGCCACTCACAGCCGCTTGTAGCGACGCCTTTTGGCGCCAAGCCATCCGATACGTATACATTTACGGCGCATGTTAATAACCCCAGCTGGCTTGATTGCTCGCTACAAATTGTTTATATGGACTGAGTGATAGAGTTAACCGTGGGTTTCTATGTGCTCACTCAGCTTTGCAATGCGCAGGCTCATACCTTCTATGATTCTATCTTTAATTTTTTCGCGTATTACATTAGGCAAGCGAGTAAGTGCCTCTGGGGTAATGGCAAGTACTATGGTGTCGGTTTTAGCACGAGCGCTCGTACTGCGCTCGCGGTTATTAATAAATGCGCCTTCACCGATAAACTCACCGGGCTCTATAGTGCCAAGCTCCAGTAAGTGGTTATGTTTAAAAACAAGTAACGCACCACTTAATACAATGTATAAGCGTTTGTCGTTATCGTATTGTTTAAATAAAAACTGATGCTGGTTAACTAAATACAATAACCCAAACGACTCTAGTAGCACTTGGCGTTCAGCAAGGGTGAAGTCTTTAAAAAAGTGCAATCTATTCACTATTTCCATTTGTTTAAATAATGGAATGTGTTCTATTAATTTCATCCTAGGGCCAACGAGTAACGGTTAGAAACTAGCTAATATTGCGCTCTTTTAATTTGCGGGTCAACGTGTTGCGCCCCCAGCCAATTTTTATGGCTGCATCTTGTTTATGGCCAGAGCAATTAGCCAGTGCTGTTTTTATAAGACGAGTTTCAAGCTGAGCTTGAATATCGGGCCAAATGTTTTCTTTACCTTGCTTTAGCTCTTGATTGAGCCATTGCTGAAACGCATCGAGCCAATCACCTTCTTGTTGAACAGGCGCTGCATCAATGATCTCTGGTGGTAGGTCTTGCTCACTTACTAATTCACCAGGGGCCATAACGGTCAACCAGCGACAGGTGTTTTCGAGTTGGCGCACATTACCAGGCCAGCTAAATAGCCTAAGCTGCTCTGTGGCTTTTGGGCTTAGTACTTTACTTTCTACTTGCAGGTCTTTTGCGCTTTTGTGTAAAAAGTGCTGCGCTAGGCGTTCAATGTCTTCAGTTCTTTCTCTAAGAGCCGGTAAACGAAGGCGTACAACGTTTAAACGATGAAATAAATCGTCCCTAAATTTACCCTGTTTTACTAAATCTTCTAAATTTTGATGCGTTGCAGCAATAATGCGTACATCTACTTTAATACTTTGGTGCCCGCCCACACGGTAAAATTCACCATCGGCGAGTACGCGTAATAAACGTGTTTGCACATCCAGTGGCATATCGCCAATTTCATCTAAAAACAGTGTGCCGCCATTGGCTTGTTCAAAGCGGCCTTTACGAACGCTATCGGCACCAGTAAATGCGCCTTTTTCGTGGCCAAATAGCTCAGACTCCACAAGCTCTTTTGGAATAGCGGCCATGTTTAATGCAATAAACTGGTTTTCTTTACGTGGGCTATGGTTATGTAAAGCGCTGGCTACAAGCTCTTTACCTGTGCCAGACTCACCATTAATTAGTACGCTCATACTTGAAGCCGACAGTTTACCTATCGCTCTAAACACTTCCTGCATCGCAGGGGCTTCGCCAATAATGTGCGCGCTTTTAGGTGGAACTTGTTTACGCTTAGTCTTTTTAGTTGAGTTTGCTCTACAGGCACTTTCGATTAATGCCACGGCTTCGTTTAAATCAAATGGCTTGGCTAAGTACTCAAACGCGCCTTTTTGAAATGCGTTAACTGCTGAGTCTAAATCTGAGTGGGCGGTCATTATAATAACCGGCAGCCCTGGGTTTTGCTCTGCTATGAGTTCAAGCAATGCCATGCCGTCCATGCCTGGCATCCGTACGTCAGATACCAACACGGTTGGTTGGCTAAATTTTAGCGCGCTTAACACGTCTTGCGCATTTGCAAAGCTTTCTGCTTCAAACCCTGCGCGTGTCAGCGCTTTTTCTAATACAAAGCGAATTGATGCGTCATCATCTACAAGCCAAACTGTTTTCATGCCAACTCCAAAACATTAATCTGCAAAAGGCAGATAGATATTAAATTCAGTATGGCCAGGCCAGCTATCACAGTCTATATAACCGTCGTGCTGATCTATGAGCGTTTGTGCGATTGAAAGCCCTAGCCCTGAGCCACCTTCTTTGTTGGTGATCATCGGGTAAAACAATGTTTCGCGAACGCTAGGGTCTATGCCTGGTCCATTATCAGAAACCTGGATCAACAAGGCTTTTTTAGGGGCTTTTCCGGGGCGGCGATACTGATGATTAATGCGGGTTTTTATTTTTATTTCACCGCCATCAACTAACGCCTGTTGAGCATTGCGTACAATATTAAGTACAACTTGCTGAACCTTGCCTTGGTCAATAAACACATCAGGGATACTTGGGTCGTAATCTTTAACTAGACTAATATTTTTACAATTATCTAATGTGCTTAATTTAACAACCGACTCAAGTGTTTGGTGAATATTGCCATACGACTTTTGCGGAAGCTGATTTGGCCCAAGTAGCCTATCAACTAATTCGCGTAATCGGTCGGCTTGCTCAATTATAAGCTCAGCGCATTCGTCCCTTTCTTGTTGATCTACCTCATACTGCAATAACTGCGCCGCTCCGCGTATTCCCCCTAAAGGATTTTTAATTTCGTGGGCAAGCCCTCTAATTAAATTTCGTGCCGCTTGATATTGATGCATTTGGTTAGAGGCTTTGTCGTGTTTTATTTCTTCATCGGTTTTACGACACTCAAGTAAAATATAGCGTTCGTTTTTAAACTTAACTTGGCGCGATGTAATAGCTATTTTTGCATGGCGAGAATCTATAAAGACCACGTCAGCTCTGTGCTGGCTGCAATCTACACCATCAACAAGTGAGTACTGGGCTATGCGCTCTAAATCCACAGAATGGTAATTAAATAAGCTGTTAAAGGTTTGCCCAATAATGCGCTTTTTACCCAAGCCGAGTAGTTCGCTGGTGCTGGTGTTGGCATAAACAAGGGTAAAATTTTTATCAAGTAACATGACCGATGTAGTTTGATTTTGCCAAATGGCATTGAGAAGTTCAGGGCTAAAATTTTGTTCGTTTGACATCTTTGCACCACTTTAGTGCGTTAATATTTGCAAGCAAGTTTTAATCAGTAAATACTGCTGCGCTAATTTTGCTTCATGAGACATTGTACTTAGTTTACAGCCTTTCTTTGCATCACAAAGGTACTGGGCTGACTGATAGCAATGGCTTGATTTTGTTTATTATAAAGTTTGAGATACAAAGTATGAGCTCCGTTTTCTACGTCGCGTATAGCAAACGTTGATAAATCGCTTGCGGGCCCATAAGCGTTACCGTTTAAAAATAGCTGTATGGTAAAGCCAGCTTCAAAACGCGGTGTTATGCGGCTTGTTACGTACACCGAGCCGGTGTTTTCGCGTACGGTTTGGTTATGTGTAGGCGACGATATCATAATTTGAAAACGGTTAGGGTGCGTTGGTTGTGGTGAACCAGGGGTGTGTTTATCGGTTTCAGACAGGGTAAGATCTTGGCTGCTTAGTTTTATTTCGTGCGCGCCACTACGTGGTGTATCTGAGAACACTAAAACACCATTTTTATCTTTCCAAGCATAAATTTTCTTATTGCCTGCATAACTATAAATGCTTAATCCTAAAGCAAAAAATAGTAATAATATCCTGTAATTCACATTGCTACCCTGCATATTTTGTAATTACATAACTTTAGTGGAGATAACCCTAATTTACCATAAAAAAAGCCCGCTAAGCGGGCTTGAGAACACACATTTATTATCTTATCGATAATTTTGTCTACGGCGTATTAAACACTGTAGTACATTTCAAACTCAACTGGGTGAGTTGTCATGTTAAGTTTTTCAACTTCTTGAGATTTAAGTGCAATGTATGCATCGATTAAATCATCAGTAAATACGCCACCTTGCGTTAAGAATTCACGGTCAGCACTAAGTGCTTCTAGCGCTTCATCTAGTGAAGATGCAACTTGTGGAATTTCTGCTGCTTCTTCTGCTGGTAGGTCGTATAAATCCTTATCCATAGCATCGCCAGGGTGGATCTTGTTTTTGATACCGTCAAGGCCAGCCATAAGCATTGCAGAGAAAGCAAGGTATGGGTTAGCAGTTGGATCTGGGAAGCGTACTTCGATACGACGACCTTTTTCAGATGGTACAACTGGGATACGGATTGATGCAGAACGGTTACGTGCAGAGTATGCAAGCATTACCGGTGCTTCAAAACCTGGTACTAAACGTTTGTACGAGTTAGTTGAGGCATTTGCAAACGCATTGATTGCTTTAGCGTGCTTAATAATACCGCCAATGTAGTAAAGTGCATCTTCAGAAAGACCACCGTACTTATCACCAGCAAAAAGGTTAACACCGTCTTTTGCTAAAGATTGGTGACAGTGCATACCAGAACCGTTATCGCCTACAACAGGCTTAGGCATAAATGTGGCCGTTTTTCCGTAAAGGTGAGCCATGTTATGAATAACATATTTCATCTCTTGGATTTCATCCGCTTTTAATACCATTGTATTAAAGCGAGTTGCGATTTCGTTTTGACCCGCTGTTGCAACTTCGTGGTGATGCGCTTCTACTACTTGGCCTAGTTCTTCAAGTACTAAACAAGTAGCTGAACGCCAATCTTGTGAAGAGTCAACTGGTGAACATGGGAAGTAACCACCTTTAACACCTGGGCGATGACCTGTGTTACCACCTTCGTAGTCTTTATCAGAGTTCCATGCTGCTTCAACAGCATCAATTTTGTACATAGAACCTGACATATCTGACTTGTATTTAACATCATCAAATAGGAAGAATTCTGGCTCAGGGCCAAATAAAACTGTATCTGCGATACCGGTAGATTTCATGTACTCTTCAGCGCGTTTAGCAACTGAACGAGGGTCACGCTCGTAGCCTTGTAGTGTAGATGGCTCTACAACATCACAACGTACGATTAGCGTAGCTTCTTCTGTGAATGGGTCTAATTTTACTGAATCAGCTACTGGCATAAGTACCATGTCTGATTCGTTAATGCCTTTCCAACCTGCAATTGAAGAGCCGTCGAACATTTTGCCGTCTTCAAAAAAATCTTCATCTACTTGGTGATGAGGAATAGAAACATGTTGTTCTTTACCTCTAGTATCAGTAAAGCGTAAATCAATGAACTTAACGTCATTTTCTTTAATAAAATCTAAAACCGATTGTGACATGTGTCCTCCAACTGTTGGGTTTTATTATTGCTGCATTAAATGCTTTGGTTTTTTAGTAAGCCGATTTTATGCCATTATTTTAACTTGCTGTTTATTAAGTTAAAAATTATGGTTGCACAAAAGTGGTCACGGGCTTTGCACTTTTATGGTGCGTAAAATATCCACATTGGTGCAAAAATTTCACGCTCGATTTTGCACGTATTTTAATCACCTAAATCAGCTTAACTTAAATAGTAAATAGTGCCAAAGCAATCAACAAATTAGCTAAAAAACGACAATTTATGTAATTTGTCGAAATTTATTTCATATAATTGTCATATAAAAAACAGATACTTAGTAAAAGTATTAAGAAAGTTTTTAAAATTGTATTGGATAAACTTTCATCCATGTCATTAATGAGGGATAATATGCGCCCTTTTAAATCCTATGCTGGGACATCTGGTGAAAACGCAGATGAGTGCGTAGATCTTGCAGGATCAATGAGAATAAACTTCTCTGAGTAAAAATATGAGCATCGAACAGTTAAGAAATATAGCGATTATCGCGCACGTTGACCACGGTAAAACGACATTGGTTGACAAACTACTTGAGCAATCAGGTACATTAGAAACACGCGGCGGTAACGAAGAGCGTGTGATGGACTCAAACGACATTGAGAAAGAACGTGGTATTACCATTTTGGCTAAAAACACAGCCATTTCTTGGAAAGACTACCATATCAATATCGTAGATACCCCGGGACACGCCGATTTTGGTGGTGAAGTTGAACGCGTACTTTCGATGGCTGACTCAGTATTATTACTTGTTGATGCTCAAGAAGGTCCAATGCCGCAAACGCGTTTCGTAACGCAAAAAGCATTCGCGCAAGGCTTAAAGCCAATTGTTGTTATCAACAAAATCGACAAGCCAGGTGCACGTCCTGATTGGGTTATGGATCAAATCTTTGATTTATTCGACAACCTTGGTGCAACTGACGAACAGCTAGACTTTAAAGTAATCTACGCTTCAGCAATCAACGGTTGGGCTACACTAGATTTAGACGAGCCGTCTGACAACATGGAACCTATGTTCCAAATGATCGTTGACGAAGTATCACCACCGGATGCAGATCCTGAAGGTGACTTCCAAATGCAGATTTCTCAGCTTGATTACAACTCTTATAAAGGTGTAATCGGTATCGGCCGTATCAAACGTGGTTCTGTTGTGCCTAACCAGCAAGTAACGATTGTTAGTGCTGATGGCTCTACACGTAACGGCAAAATTGGTTCAGTACAAAGCTACCTAGGTCTTGAGCGTATCGAAACAGATAAAGCTTACGCTGGTAACATTGTAACGGTAACAGGTCTTGGCGAGCTTAAGATTTCAGATACTGTTTGTTGCCCTAACAACGTTGAAGCATTACCACCACTAAGTGTTGATGAGCCAACAGTAACAATGACGTTCTCTGTAAATAACTCTCCTTTCTGTGGTAAAGAAGGTAAGTTTGTAACATCACGTAATATTCGTGAGCGTTTAGACAAAGAATTAGTACATAACGTTGCACTTCGTGTTGCTGATACTGACAACCCAGATAGCTTCCGCGTATCGGGCCGTGGTGAATTACACCTTGGTATCTTAATCGAAAACATGCGTCGTGAAGGTTATGAGCTAGCTGTATCTCGTCCAGAAGTAATCTTACGCACTGTTGATGGCGTATTAGAAGAACCGTATGAAACACTAACAATTGACTGTGAAGAAGAGCATCAAGGTTCTATCATGGAGCAAATTGGTCTTCGTAAAGGTGAACTTACTGATATGGCACCAGATGGTAAGGGCCGTATGCGTTTAGACTTTATGATCCCAAGCCGTGGCTTAATCGGTTTCCAAACTGAGTTCATGACGTTAACTTCAGGTTCTGGTTTACTTTACCATACATTCGATCACTACGGTCCGCACAAAGGTGGCGAGCTAGGTGTTCGTAAGAACGGCGTAATGATTGCAAATGCTACAGGTAAAGCACTTACTAACGCATTATTCAACTTACAAGAGCGTGGTAAATTATTCATCGGTCACGGTGTTGAAGTTTACGAAGGTATGGTTATCGGTATTCATAGCCGCGATAACGACCTTACAGTTAACGCCCTTAAAGGTAAGCAACTTACTAACGTTCGTGCATCTGGTACAGATGAAGCACAAACATTGACGCCACCATTGAACTACACACTAGAGCAAGCGCTTGAGTTCATCGATGATGACGAGTTAGTAGAAGTAACACCTGAGAACATTCGTATTCGTAAGCGTCACTTAACTGAAAGTGAGCGTAAGCGTGCGGGTCGAGCTCCAAAATCATAATCTATTAATTTAGAGTAATGGTTTAAAAGCCGCTGTATTGCAAAATACAGCGGCTTTTTTGTGGGTTAAAACAAGAGTTGTCAGTTGTAAGTTATCAGCGATCAGTTTAGAACGGCGCAGCTAAATAGGCTGGTCTAAGCTGAAAGTCAGTAGGCTATATAAACCTGCAACAATGCATAGTGGTAGTGCGTGTTGGTAGGGTGCTTTTTCGTTGGGTTTCGCTACGCTCAACCCAACCTACTTCTCAACTATTTATTAGTAGTTACTCTTTGGCGGTTGAGTGGTTTTTCCAAATACGTGAGTGTTTATAGTTCGTTCTATAGTGAAACTGCCACAATGTGTTTATCTCTAAAAGCGCAGCGCCTCTTATCCTCTTTGTGAATAATTCACTTAAAAAATATTTGCACAAAGAGAAGGAAGTGAGAAGTAAAAGAGTCAGATCTTAATCAATCGATAATGCAAAGCATCTGTAATTGATGGTAGGGGTTTTTTTCGTTGGGTTTCGCTACGCTAGGCTCAACCCAACCTACTGCTCAACTATTTATTAGTAGTTACTTTTTGGAAGTAGTGTGATTTTTCCAAATACGTCAGTGTTTATAGTTCGTTCTATAGTGAAATTGCCACAATGTGTTTATCTCTAAAAGCGCAGCGCCTCTTATTCTCTTTGTGAATAATTCACTAAAAAAATATTTGCACAAGGAGAAGGGAATGAGAAGTAAAAGAGTCAAAGCTTAATCAATCGATAATGCAAAGCATCTGTCATTGTTGGTAGGGTATTTTTTCGTTGGGTTTCGCTACGCTCAACCCAACGTTTTCAATTATTTTATTGGTAGTTACTTACTTTTTGGTAGCAGGGTGATTTTGCCAAAGACATCTGCGTCTATAAAACCACGGTTTCTGTCGCCATTGACTGGCTGTACTTCGTGAGAGCCCATAAAGTGCTCGCGTACTTCGCTGCCATCGTTATCGCAATACGCTAGCATAAAACCAATGACTTGTTTTTCATTAAGCGTGATGGGCGTGTTTACAGCGCCTTCTTGGTAATCGTTAGGGTAGAGCTTTATAGCAACTTCCCAGGTGATGTTATAAGGGGCTTGGGTATTACGCTTCCAGTTACTTGTTAAGTGGTCGGTGTATAGATGGGCTTTTTTATCGGGGCCGTAATCGGCGGCTTGGTTATCAAGGCCAATATGATATGCCAACGCGGTATGGTTAAACTGGTGAATACCGCCTGAGGCGTCGCTATCGATAAAAATTTCCAGCGCATCGTCATCCCAATATTTTATGGTCGGGTCTGGGTGCGTATCAATAAGTACATCGTCAGTTATATCAGCTTGTAAATACAGGTAGTTTTTATCCCACAGCAGGCGGTAGCGGCCTTTAAAGTCGGCATCTGATGAGGGCAAGGTGCCATCCATTAAATACGGCATATCATGCCACGTTGCTTTATCCCATGCGCTTTCAGATACGCCATCAATAGTAATAGGGGTCGATGTGTGCGCTACATCAATGGCCATTACTGGGGCGCTTAATAAACAGCTTAAAGCTAATGCGTGTTTTTTCATTAATTTCTCAATGTTAATATGTATTTAGATATTACAATCATCCTAAAACAGTTCAGCAATGAGTTACAGTGAAATACTTTCGCCTTCGTTTAAAATATATAAAGGTGTGGTTGAAGCCATTTTATTGTGCGTATAAAGCAACCTTAACAGTGCTGAATGGCTTGTCCGGTCGCCCATTTTCCAGCTTGAGTTACCATAGCCCCACGGTATCATTACTTTACAGTTAAGGTCACTAGCTGCATTTACAGCATCCTCTGGTGTGGTGTGTACATAACGATACCAAGTAGGGCTGTCTTCACTGTAATACGAGGCTATGGGCAGTAGGCATATGTCTATATCGCCATACTTTTGCTGAATGTCTTTAAAGTGTTTTGAGTAGCCGGTATCGCCTGCAAAAAACACGGTACTGCCGTTTTGCTCAAGCAACCAGCCATTCCATAGGTCTTTATCGTTATCTTCGTAAATAAAGGGTACCAATACACGGCTACTAAAGTGGTGCGCTGGTAGGGCATGAATCGTTAAATCATCAAGCTGTGTTTTTGCGTACCAGGCCATTTCGCTAATGTTATAGCCACCAGTAGGGAAGTTGTCGGCCATACCTAATGGCGTTAAGTAGCGAGGTTTATTACCAAGCTCTTCTATATCGGCTTTATTAAAGTGATCGTAATGAATATGCGAGTACATCACTGCACTTAGGTTTTTAAGCTCGTTTTGTGTAAGCCAATCGCCGGGTTGCCTGTAAAACCCTGAGGCTAACCTAAAGGCTAAATCAACAGGTGAGTCGAACTGCTCTTTTACAGGATCAAATAGCACGTGTTGTCCGTTAGGTGTGCGGATCATAAACCCAGCGTGCCCTAACCAGCGCACGGTAAAGCCCGTATTTAAATTAATTGGCTTTTGCTCAGCAATAAATTGGCAACCTTCAGCGTCTTGTTTGCATTGTAATTTAGGGCTTGGCGGGTAGCAGCCGGTTTCGCAGGTGGTGGGGTAGGTTTTTTTGCCAGGGTAGAGGTTATAAAAGCGTCCTTTTCGCTCGCCTGTTTGATGCTGCGGGGTAAGCGTGCTTTCCCCTGCAATCACCTCAATGCGATTAGCGGTTTCGCAAGCGCTAAGCAATCCACAAATAAATACAAGGCTGGTGGTTTTTAGTTTCATTGTTGCTATCTATTATTATTTTTATAAAAGTATAACAACATCAAAAGATTAACAAATAGTTCAAAGGTAACAAAACGTAACAACAAAAAAGCCTGCAATATGCAGGCTTTGTTAGGCAGATTTTAATTGATTAGCCAGCGCTATTCATTTGCTCTATAAACTTGTTTGAATCGGCAATTGATTTATTCATGTCGTTCATCAGCACTTGAATATCACGCTTTAAATTAGTGAATTCGCCTTTAATAGCGGCAACCGCTTGTGCGTTTAAGTTATGCTTTAAGTACAGTACGTTATCTTGTAAAGACGATAGCACTGGCTCCATTTTGCTCTCTGCACTGCGCATAGAGCGTAGTAACTGGCTAAATTGGCGTTGTGTAGCCGCTAGCTTTTTACTGCTTTCGCGCTTAAGCGACGCGCTTTTGTATTGCTCAAGTTCATCGCTCCATTCATCAAATAAAGCTTCTGCTACATCTTCAACTTTATTAATATTGCTCGATACTTCATTAGCGGCTGCTAAGCTCGACTCATAATCATCGTTAAGTTGATTGTAGGCATCTTGTAACTCGCCGCCATCAAAATTAATTAAAGTTGTTAGGCGCTCAAGTGCTGATTGAAATTCTTCTTGCGACTCTTCTTGTGAATCTTTGGTTTCTTCTACGCGGTCAATAAGAATGTCGCGCTTATGTACACCTACTTTTTCCATTGCAGAATAATAGGCCGACTGACAGCCCGATAAAGTAAGCGTAATGGCCAGTACCGAGGCGCTAAGTAATGTTTGTTTTTTCATTTGGATCCCTATTTACCAGTAAGTGCTGTAAATTATGGTGCTGATTGCTATCATAATCAAAATTCGATTAGCACAAGTCAATTGTATGAATGATAAGCTCTCCCTTTATAAACAGCAAGCTATCTCCTTTTTAAGGCAACAGCCAAGCTGGTGGATGCAGTACGTTAACCGCTGTATAGACGATCAAATAACAGTGAATGCAGGCTACCTTGCCTATGTTACTTTGCTTTCTTTAGTGCCTTTGATAGCGGTAGGCGTGGCAATATTTTCGGCCTTCCCGGGGTTTGAGTCGACCCGCATAGCCATAGAAAGCTTTTTGTTTACTAACTTTGTACCTACCTCATCTGATGTTATTAAAGAGCATATAAGCTCCTTTGCTGGCAATGCGAACCAAATGACCGCCGTGGGTATTGGCTTTTTAGCGGCGATTGCATTGCTGCTTATACGTAATGTTGATGCCACGCTTAATCGCATTTGGCGTATTAAGAAAAAACGCCCCATGATGATCTCTTTTGCGGTTTATTGGATGGTATTGAGCTTAGGCCCCGTACTGCTAGGCGCAAGTATTGGTGTTACATCGTATATTGTTTCGTTAGTGTCGTTTGCCGATCAGGGCATTCCTGGGTTTAGTGGCTTTTTGTTAAAGCTGGTGCCTTATGGCTTTTCGATGATTGGCTTTTTAATGTTATACACTTTAGTGCCTAACACGCCTGTATCTATTCGGGCTGCGCTACCGGGGGCTCTTTTTGCGGCAGTATTATTTGAGCTGACTAAAAAAGGCTTTGCGCTTTATATTAGCCACTTTCCATCGTACGAAGTAATTTATGGCGCTGTTGCGACTATTCCTATTTTATTTGTGTGGGTGTATTTGTCGTGGGTGGTGGTGCTATTAGGGGCCGAATTTACCGCCTGTATAAGCCCTAATCATGTACCACAAACACCAGAAATAGACATTGATGAAGAACTAAAAACAGAGGAACGCAGTTAAATGCAAGGCTTAATACAACGTGTAAAAAGTGCCAAAGTAGAAGTTAACGACCAAGTTATAGGTGAAATTGGCCAAGGTATATTATTGTTACTCGGTGTTGAAAAACCAGATGATGAGCAAACCGCCGACAAACTATTGCATAAGGTAAGTAATTACCGAATATTTACCGATGAAAACGACAAAATGAACTTAAGCCTAAAAGATATAGGCGGTGAGTTACTCGTGGTGTCGCAATTTACATTAGCGGCTGATACTAAAAAAGGCATGCGCCCAAGCTTTTCATCGGCAGCCACACCTAGCCAAGCTAACGCGCTTTACGAGTACTTTGTAACTCAAGCTAAAGCGCAGGGTATTAGTGTTGCCACGGGAGAGTTTGGCGCCGATATGCAAGTGAGCTTGTGTAACGATGGACCTGTTACGTTTAACTTATCGGTTTAATTACCAAGTTTAGTAACAATAATAATATGATTTACAAAGCCCGCAATTTTATGCGGGCTTACTTTTACGCCAAACACATTAAATAGTAATTGCTGTAACTGAATTAACTGCGACTCATGTTGCGACAAAAAGTTAATAAATAACGTGCCACCTGCGTTTAGCGCATCGTATATTTTTTGATAAAAAGCGCGTTCAAACAAAAATCGTGGTGCATCTATTTGGCTAAATAAATCAAGAATAATCCAGTCATGGTTATGTGCCTTGCTAAGTACATTTTGCGCGTCATCACACTGCACGTCACTTTGGTTTTTAAGAGCGAAAAAATCTGTATAGCAGGCAATTATATCTGCATTTTTTTCAACTGATGTTACGTGTGCCTGCGGGTAAGTGTATTGTAAGTAATTACGTATAGCGCCACCGCCAAGGCCAAGTTCTAACACGTGATTTGGTGGTGCTAAGGTTTGCCACTGTTTAGCTAAATAGGTTAAATGTGGAAATAGTAAGCGCTGTGGATTGTTAAGCTCTACCACCGATTGCAACGTATCGTTAATCAGCAGCCAGCGGAGCTGACCGGATTGGCGAACCTGTATGTGATCGCCTGCATATTTATGCCAGTAAACTAGTTGCCCAATATCTTGGCTGTGACTAATAAAGTGGCTACTCACTACACCCGTTAAAGGGTTTATAAAATCGCTCATAACATTAAGGGCCTGTTGACCTTTCAGGATTAAAGTTTGTTCAATCTAGGGGCGATTTAATCGCGGCGCGAGATTTGTAACCTGGTGGGCTAGGTAACTGCTCCTGCGTTACTCTACTGGCTTACACCCATGTAGGCAACAAAGAGTAAATTTCCCCTAGGCAGAACCCTTCGCTCAGTGCATGTTCAATCTCTAAAGGCCCAGCATAAACTAGCTGATGCGATGGGTAAAACAGTTATTTTTTCGCTTGCTTACCAAAGTCGTATTGGCAGTGTTTAAAAGATGGAGTATGGTATTTGCCATAATAATTCCAACCAACTTAATCTTTAATTTTCTAATGTAAAAACCAATGTGCAGGTTAAAGAGTTATTCAGTTGGATTACATGCCGTAGCCTTTATTTTTTATTTACGGCAAAACAACAGGAGTATATATGTTTCAAGTAACTACACCGCAGAGCAGCGAAGACTGGCAAGCGTACTATCAATTACGTTGGGAAGTACTACGTGCGCCTTGGAATGAGCCTCGTGGCTCTGAACAAGATGATATGGAACAAGACTCAGAGCATCGCTTTATTAAAAATAACAACGGTGATGTGCTTGGTGTGGCCCGTTTACACTTTAACAACCATGAACAAGCGCAAGTACGTTACATGGCCGTAGCCGAAGGCAACCGTAACCAGCATATTGGTAGCCGTTTATTACACGAGCTTGAAAAAATAGCATGGACGCAAAATGCAGGCGAATTAGTGTTATTTGCTCGCGAGCGTGCGCTTGAGTTTTATAAGCGCCACGGCTACGAGCTAAAAGAAAAAGCCCACTTAGCGTATGGCGATGTACAACATTTCAAAATGATTAAGCAAAAGCCTAGTGAGCCGGGTTGGTTTCGCCACCCTGATTGGACGCAAGTACTGCAAAATATTTGGCGTGAATCAATCCCAATTAGTGATGCAATGGGTATAAAAGTAGAAAGCTACACAGATTGGCAGTTTACAACGCGTGCTGATTTAGACGCTAACTTAAATTTACACAACACTATGTTTGCAGGCTCTATATACAGCTTAGCAACCTTAACCGGCTGGGGCGCAACGTACTTAGCGCTTAAAGAGGCAGGGCTTGAGGGCAATATTGTATTAGCCGATGCCACTATAAAATACTTAAAACCACTTAATACCGACCCACGCGGTTGTGTTGATGTGCAAACCTGTAAAGGTAAGCTCAGTGAGCTGGAAACAACAGGCAAAGCAAGCTACGTAGTACCTGTTACTATATTTGATGGCAGCGATGTTGTTGCAGAGTTTGAAGGGGTGTTTGCCGTTAAAAAATAACGAGTAACGCTTTAATAAAAAAGCCAAGCACTTTATAAAAGGGCTTGGCTTTTTTTATGGTGTATTAATAAATTATAGTAAATCGGTAAGTAATATACCTACACCAATACGCTCTACATCAGCGTTATAATCAATTAGGCTCTCACCGTAACCGTTAAAGTATTGCGCGTAGCCACGTAAACGACCCCAAAGCGGGAATGACCAATCTAGTTGAAGTGCACCACGGTTATCTGAATTTAAATTGTTGCGAGTCATAAAGCTAAACTCGTGATCGTGATAACGATACGCCCCGCCAAATTCAAAGTAACCCATGTATTTGTAAATATCTGGATTGTCGTCGCCATCGGCTTCTAATATATTGTCTTTTTCATCCTCGGCAATGCGATACCAAGGTTTAAAGCTAAATACAAAACCGCTCTTTTCCCATATAAAATCGGCGTAAATTCGGTTCCATGAACGAGAGTTTGGCTGGCTGCGGCCATTAGATTGGTGCGAAATACCCAGCGCTATGGCCATTTCGTCGCCCCAAAGTACGTTTTCTTGGTCTAGGTAGTTTACCCAAAATATTTCTGGTTCGTAGTTGGTTTCACGAAACGGAGAAGAAATCTCTGAGTTATAAATCTGCCAATACGACTGCAAAGTAAAGCCAAAAAATATGGCTTGGTCTTCATCTGCAAAATCATCGTACAGTGGCACTTTAATAGAAAGCTGGTATTTAGCCTCTAGGTTATCAAGGGGTTCGCCATTTTCTTCATCTGTTAGCTCGTCAAAGCCATCAAACGGGCGATCGTTAGGGTGCGAGACATACGATAAAGGTAAAATGTAGTTACGTTTATGCGGCGTAATTACGTTACGATTTTTTTTGCTTACCTCTTCGCGAGCCTTGCGTTTATCAAGTGCGGTAAGTTGTTTGTTTTCTTCAAGGGCGGAACACTTTGTACGCAGCTGGTCTAAGGTTTGCTTACCATCGCCACCAATTACTTCATTTAAAATACATTGCTTAACTAGCTCTATGTCGTTGTCTTGTTCATTTTTTTTAACCTCTTGTTGGGCAAAAGAGGGTGTGCTTAGTAAAGCCGTAACTGCAATCCAATAACGCCAGCTCATTGTTTATTCCTTTGAGAGTAAGGTAGATTTATAAATTATAACGTGTTTTTACATTTGTAACGGTGAACTTTCACTGAATTTACACTTATTTGATTACCTTACGTTTACACCGTTATCACAGATCAAAAAAAGCGGCATATAGCCGCTTATATTGTAAGTTAGTTAACTTACTCTCACGCAATGAGAAGGGGGAGTTATAGCGCGGTGCGTTATAACTCAAATACGTTAGTAAAAAACTTATAAAGTTCAGTGCCTTGGTTTACGCTTGCTGAGGCAAAATGCAAAATAGCAATTGCATCGCAATCGAGGCTTAATGTTTGTAGGGGCTGCTCAGTTAAATAGCGCTCCATGCGTAATATATGGGCTATTGGCTCACCTGCCTTTATGTGTGCGCCTAACGGGGCAACATACTCAACCATGCCGCCAATCGGCGCATAATAAGCAAAGTAGTCATCTAAATGGCACGCATAACGGGTCATCTGCTTAGGTTGATGCGCTGCATCTACCAATACATTTTTATGGTTCAAATAGCTTAAAATGCTGTTTGCATCGTCAAAGGCGGCTGCTAAATCTATTTTTTCTTGGCTGCCTAGCTCTACTGTAAAGGCTTCAACCTGTACATTGAAGTCCCTGCCTTGCGCACTAAGTGCATCACTTAGATGCCACCATGGGCAAAAGCTAGCTTCATCCATTGCGCCATCAAAGTCGCTTGGAATAAGCAGTACGTGTTCAATATTAAAATAACGTGCGCTGTCGCTGGCATACGTTGGACAGTACAGATGCTTACTTGAAATAGGCCCCGTGTGTAAGTCGAGCACGATATCGGCTTGATGCGCAAGCTTTTGCAGGTTAAGCGCAATGCGTTTACCGGTATTGAGTAAATAAGCTGGGCCGTTAAGTTTGGCATCTATTTCATCAAGCAGGGCTTTTTTAAAATTACTTTTTAAAGCTGCATCGTCGTACTGGCTATGCTCGTGTGCAAACTGGGTGACTAAATCACTATTGTAGTGATACATACGGTTCCAGTTAGTGCCAGTAATAGGGTCGAATCGGCCAAGGGTAAATTCCCCTGATTTTTGATTACAACCTATAGGGTTAGCATAAGGTACTAAGGTAATGTCGCCTTTTAAATTGAGCTGTTTTAACTGCTCTAGCAGCTGAAAAATAACCGCGTTACCTTGTACCTCGGCGCCATGCATATTGGCTTGAATATACACGCTTGG
>NZ_DJHW01000030.1:0-292 GCF_002433295.1 Pseudoalteromonas sp. UBA6610
AACCTCGAAAGGTAAACAGGCCCTAAAATTTATTACACAAAATCAACTCCTTATTCTAAACCTGTTGATAACATTAATTAAATGCATCGCATGATAGACACACCAGACGATAATTATTGTCACAATTGGGCAAATAAGTACTTTTTATTTATTTGCAATTCCAGTAGATTGTCAGCGCCGTCAAAAAATAGAGAAGTACAACAATATGAGCGCAGTTAGAGGTGAGTTTAGCTCTCGCTTTGGATTTATAATGGCCGCCGCAGGCTCTGCAGTAGGTTTAGGTAATATTTGG
>NZ_DJHW01000030.1:606-80439 GCF_002433295.1 Pseudoalteromonas sp. UBA6610
AGTAGGTTTAGGTAATATTTGGGGGTTTCCTACCCAAACAGCAAGTAATGGTGGTGCCGCTTTTTTAGTCGCTTATTTGGTACTTGCGTTCTTTTTAGCATACCCCGCACTTATGGCTGAGCTTATAATTGGCCGCCACGGACAAGCTAATGCGGTGTCTTCTTTAACAAAAATAACATCACACGCGTGGCAAAAGCGTTTTGCTTTTATCGTGGGTTTTGGCGGGATTTTATGTGCAGGCTTTATTTTAAGTTTTTATGCCATTGTGGCAGGCTGGATGCTCAGCGCAACAATCGAGCCTATCACTACATTAGCTGGTGCAAATCAAGCTTCAACGTGGTTAAGTGAGCAGTCACTTACACGAAACATCATTTTTACAGTGATATTTATCATACTCACCGTGGCTATTATTAGCCGTGGCGTAGAAAACGGCATAGAAAAATGGTCTAAGCGTCTTATGCCTGCGCTTTTAGGTATTTTATTTGCCTTAATTGCCTACGTTATGACCCAAGAAGGTGCTATACAAGGGCTTAAAGCCTATTTAGTGCCTGATTTTTCATCTATATTTGATGCAAATTTACTCGTAAGTGCACTCGGGCAAGCGTTTTTCTCTTTATCATTAGGCACCAGCGTGATGATTATTTATGGCTCTTACATAAGTAAAAAAGAAAACCTAGTCACGCTAGGCGCATATGTAACATTAATAGATGTGTTTATCGCGTTTGTAGCGGGCCTTTTAATTATACCAGCCATGTATGTCGCACAAGCTCAAGGCGTAGAAATTTTTTCATCTACAGGCAAACTTCTCTCTGAAGACACACTGGTGTTTCAAGTGTTACCAGCATTGTTTGATGGTATGGGCTCTGTGGGTTTATTTATAGGCTTTGCATTTTTTGCCCTAATGAGTATAGCCGCACTTACCTCCTCTATTTCAATGTTAGAGGCGCCGGTATCCTATACTGTGGAGCGCTTTGCAATGAGCCGCCTGCAGGCAACATGGCTAATTGGCGCGCTAATAAGCGCAGTGAGCATTACCATAGTATGTAACTTAGGAAGCTTATTTGGTTTAGTAATCACTCTAACAACTAAAGTTGCTCAGCCTTTACTTGGCTTAATGTGTTGTATTTTTGTTGGCTGGATTTGGTACCGTGGCTCACTACTAAAAGCAATACAGCAAGGTAACCCTGAGGTTCATAACACACTATTTTGGAAAGTATGGCCTGTATACACTAAGTTTGTGTGCCCTATAGCTATTGGTGCTGTGTTTTTACATTCGGTGTTAAGTTAAAACGTTATTTTTAACTTACCCGAGTTCAGGTTAAGTTCTAAATTAAGTAAAGCCCACGCGTTAAGTGGGCTTTTTAATAGCTTAAATTTACTCGTAATAAATTAGCTTAGTGTATTTAACACCATATCTTGATGAGGGATGCCATCTTCTAGGTATTGCTCCCCTACTTCTGTAAAGCCAAAAGAGCGATAAAATGCTAATAAATAGGTTTGTGCGCCTATATAAATATGACGCTCTGGCCACTGCTTTTTACAACATGCTATGGCCGCATTTACAAGCTCAGTAGCCCGCCCTTTACCTCGCTCACTTTTGCAAACCAGTACACGGCCTATTGCGCTGTACTGCTCATTTTTTTCATAGCAGCGGGCATAAGCTAATAAACTATTATCTGCAATTGCATATAAATGCTGAGTACTAGGGTTAATGTCTACTTCATCAAGCTCAGGGTAAGGACACGTTTGCTCTACAACAAATACATCAACACGGCCGCGCATTATCGTAAATAAAGTACGCGTATCAAGCGCATCAAAATGCGCACATTTAAACGACATATAAAATCCTAAAATAAAAAACCCAGCCTAAGCTGGGTTTAGTTAAATTACGCATTGCTTAGGCAAACAAACGCTCTAATTGGTCGCACAACTGCGATAAATTCACATGGTCGTGCTCTATGGTTAAATCAACATAACCATCGCCTCTAAATGCTCTATCCAGCTCAATTAAAACATGCGTTTTGTGTGCTTCTGGTACAAACGATAATTCAATTTCTTGAATACCAAATAAGCTGCGGCTATTAGGCTTGTACTCTAACTCTTGATAACACCCCGATACCGACTGAAAAGTGGGCGCACGTAAATGGCCTTTTTCAACATCAGCTTTTAATAAACTAAACCCTAATTTATCCATTGCTTGCATACAGGTTTTAACAGCTTCGTTAGGGTAAATATGCAAATGGTCTTTATCTGTAGGGTCTAGTGCTAAATCAATATCAAGGCCTGTTTCAATCCATACATGTGATTGGTTATAGCCGGCATTAATTTCGGTAATTGGCGTTTCTGGATGAAGGCGCGCTTCAAATGGAATGCTTTTAACTTCGCCTGGCTCAATGGTGCCTATGTCGGTTATACGCCACTGATCAATTACGTGATTAGTAAAGTACTCACCTTCTTCGCCATCAACTTTAACGCGAGTCATTAAAAACAAATCAAGACCAGCAATTTCTTGAGCCACATCGCCTGCAGTTATAACGATATTAGCGTTAAAGAGTTGCCCTGGCTGAAGGTGCTCAGTTTCTAAAATTGTATCTACTTTTGCAGCGCCAATACCTACCGACGCTAAAATCTTTTTAAACATATCTATCTCCTTAAGCTGAGCGGCTCAGTTTGTTGCTCAAGCTTAAACTCCTTCGTTAAAGCATCTTAACCATATTTAAAAGCCAATGTCAGTGAAAAAATGTTATTTACATGCTATTTACGATTAAATACGTGTTTAATGTGCATTTTTTATACGTAGCTGGGCAAGTAATTGATTAAACGCGCTCATTTTTAGGGCTATTTTTATTTTCAATGGTATAAAATTTTCGCTACACTGCAATCCCAAATGAAGTGATATTAAGAATTATGGAACTAATCTATTTTGCCGCCGCGTTTGTTTGTGGCTTTGGTGTTTATCAATTAAAACTTCCTCCCCTTATTGGCTTTTTACTTGCCGGTTTTGCATTAAATTTATCTGGCTATAAAAGCACCGAACTACTCGATACCATTGCGGCACTGGGTGTAACACTTCTTTTATTTAGTATTGGCTTAAAACTTAAAGTAAACAGCTTAATCAAGCCCCAAGTATGGGCGCCCGCTACCCTACACATTATTTTTAGCAGTGCATTATTTAGTAGCTTTATGTTACTGCTAGGTATTTTTGCTGTGCCTATGTTTGTTGATTTAAGCTGGCAAAGTGCCTTATTAGTTGGGTTTGCGCTAAGCTTTTCAAGCACTGTATTTGCGGTAAAAGTACTTGAAGAGCGCGGTGAAATGGCAAGCCTACACGGAAAAATAGCCATTGGCATTTTAGTTATGCAGGATATTTTTGCGGTTATATTTTTAGCCATTAGCACCGGCAAAGTACCTAATATGTGGGCTCTTGTTTTAATTATTGCACTACCTTTAGTACGCCCACTTATGTATGCAGTGCTTAACCGCTCTAAACATGGTGAGCTATTGCCGTTATTTGGCTTTTTCTTTGCGTTGGTAGCCGGTTATAACGCTTTTGACTTTGCAGGTTTAAAGGGCGATTTAGGCGCGCTCATTATGGGGATGATGTTTGCGCCACATAAAAAGGCGGGAGAGCTTTCAAAGTCGCTGCTTAATTTAAAGGATATTTTGCTGGTCGGTTTTTTCTTAAGTATTGGTTTAAACGCAGAGCTTACAGCTAATTCATTAATTGTAGCGTTAATCCTTATATTTGTTCTGCCAGTTAAAACCTTACTTTATTATGTGTTTACGAATACCTTTAAGCTCAGAGCACGCACCTCGTTACTCACTGCATTTAGCCTTGCTAATTTTAGTGAGTTTGGCCTCATTGTGTGTGCTGTGGCAGCTTCTACAGGCATGATCACCTCAGAGTGGCTGGCGGTAATGGCTATTGCGGTGTCTATTACCTTTGTTATTGCATCGCCTCTTAATAAACGCTCAAACGAGTTATACGTAAAAATTGAGCGCTGGTTATTAAAATTCGAAAGCAAAACCCGATTAGCTGAAGAGCTACCCGTTAATTTAAACGACACTAAAATTGTTATATTTGGTATGGGACGCATAGGTACAGGTGCATACGAAACAATAAATGCGACTCACCCTAATGTAGTGGCGGGCATTGATATAAAACCAGAGGTGGTAGAAAAACATATTAAACGCAATAGAAAGGTACTCCTTGCCGATGCCACCGACCCTGACTTTTGGCAGCGCGTTAACCACTCTCATGTTGAAATGGTCATGTTAGCTATGCCAAAGCATATGCAAAATATTTTTGCACTAGAGCAATTACAAGCCTCAGGCTATAAAGGCCAAGTAACAGCTATCGCCAATTACCCTGATCAACAAAAAGAGCTTGAACAAATGGGCGTAAACTCGACCTATAACTTTTATTTAGAAGCAGGAAGTGGTTTTGCCGAGCACGTAAAGCAAGAGCTATTCGAAAAATAGCACTTTTATACTAAACAATAAAAAAAACCAAATGAAAACGCCTTATTTTTAATAAGGCTTTTTTATTAGTTTTAGTTTAAAAACTCATTTTATTTACATTCCTTTACATTACTTCTCTCTATCTGTAAAAAAAACAGATAAACTACCGGTGTTGTTTAAATAAACGCCTTCGCACCTGTGTCACATAATTAGACTCCAGCTAATTAATGCAAGGTAAGCATTTATTTATCAACACAAATTTATTCAATCAGAGGGCCTACTCCCTCGTTCAATAGGCTGTTTCTTGCCCGTCACAGCCTATTTTATTTCTGTTTACTTGCCCGCTTACCCAGCCGCTATTTAATGCGTTTATTATTAATAAGCAGTAGTATTACTATTATACGTTTTATCAATTACTGACTTATTATGGATACAGCCGAACTCAAGCTCGCCATTAATACAATTATGCCCTTTGGAAAATACGCAGGCAGACCCTTATTGCTTTTGCCAGAGCCCTACCTAGTGTGGTTTAAACAGCAAGGGTTTCCAGAAAGTAAACTCGGGTCGCAGCTTGCAATGATGTACGAGGTTAAATTAAACGGGCTTGAGCAAATGCTGATGCCCCTACTTAAAAAAAATGAAAAATAATTGAGAACTTTTTCCACGTAGCCGGGTCTACTATTTTGCTACTTGTTGATTTTGGTTTTTAACCACAAAAAGCGCCTTAGGCGCTTTTTTTATGCCTGGCGTTTTTAGGTAAGTTGCTTTTATACCAATCCGCATAATAAAGTGATCTATTTTGAGAATGGAAAAACGAGTGGATAGCTAAGCAAAAAATGCGCTATTTAGTTGTTCTCGGCAATTGCTTCTGCATTCATGCACTCGTAAATGGGAGTTTTTTAACGTAGGTAGCGACACATTTGGCCCCACAAAATGATTAAGTATTATTGAGGATAGGTATTAGGTAAGGTAACTATAAACTTAGCGCCACCAAGCGATGAGTCAGTGATTGAATAGTGCCCTTTATGCCACGATACAATTTTTGCCACTATTGCTAAGCCTAAACCAAAGCCCCCTGTGCTTTTATCACGGCTTTTATCTAAACGAGTAAAAGGTTTAAATACGCTTTCTCTGTCGCTTTTTAAAATACCTTCTCCGTCATCTTCCACAATAAAGTAAATTGCATCACCCTGCGCTTTGAGTGTGACATCAACACGACTAACAGCGTACTTTAACGCATTGCCCACCAAGTTTTGCATTACACGCGCAATAAAGTGCGCATCACACTTGTACACTAAAGCCTGTGGTAACACCGCATTAAACTCTATGCCGCTTGCAAAATTTAGCTTATTAATGACCGATTGTGTCAAAGCAGCCAAATCAACGTCGCTTCTCGCTAAGCTTGGTTGCTGTGAATCAAGCCGAGCGTATTCAAGCATTTCACACACAAGCGCTTCAAGTTCGCTTATATCTGCCTGCATATTAGTGAGGTAATGTTGCCCTTTTTCCGATTGCAGTGTTTCTTCTAACATGGCTATACCAAACTTTAACCGTGCAAGGGGCGTTCTAAATTCATGAGATACAGAGGAGGTCAGTTCTTGTTGCGCACTAAGAAGATGCTCTATGCGCTGCTGCATTACTTTTAGAGTATCAGTAACGGGTAAAAAAAACGATTTAGAAGGACTGCTTAAGTTAAAGTCTTGCGAGCCATCTACCGCTTCGCACGCATGGCTTAATTTAGAAAAATCACGCCATAGTAAAAAGCTCCACAGCCCCACAGGTAACCCTACAATAGCCAGTAACATTAAATACGGGATAACAGAGCTTTCAGGTGCTTTTATAACGCCTACAGGACCAATTTGAAGTAGTTTGTTATCACCAAGCTCAACATACCACACTATGCGCTGCTTTTTATCATACAGATACAGGTAATGGTTTTTATCTAATGAGGCTTGCTGCTTAAGGGGTAAAATAAGATCTTTGCGGGCAATAACTTGGCTTTCAAAGCTGTGTTTTAGCTTATCTAGTCCATCATCGGTTTGCGATAATAACCAAAGTGCTTGGCCAAACTCATCATCTAACAGCACTTGCTGCTGCGTCTCTTCGTAAGGCCAAATTTGTTCTATAACACCACTAACAATAAATAAAGAAACAATGATATAAACATATAAACTTATAAATAGTTTGCCCATTATTCCTTATTTACCTTCATATATTATTTTTCCCAGGCGTCTGATACAAACAAGTAACCTTGCCCCCACACGGTTTTTATACGGTAAGGTTTATCGCTGTTATCACCTAGCTTTTTGCGAATTCGTGACACGCGTACATCAACGGTACGGTCAAGCCCGTCGTATTGACGGCCAATCATATGTTGATGAACATGTTCACGGCTTAGTACTTCGCCTGCATTTGAGGCAAGTAGCCATAATAGCTCAAACTCATGGGATGTAAGTACTATTTCGTTTTCGTTTAATTTAACAATTCGGCTGGTTTTATCAATGACTAAATCACCAAACTGAATCTCTTCTGCGGCCTTAACCACGGGTTGCCCGCGACGCAGTAATGCATTTACACGCGCCAGTAAAACACGCGGTTCTGCAGGTTTTACCACATAATCATCTGCGCCAAGCTCTAAGCCAATCACCTGATCAAAGTCTTCACCTTTTGCAGTAAGCATTAAAATTGGCAACGAAAACTTATCACGTACTTGTCGACATACGCTAAAGCCATCTTTACCTGGCAACATAATATCTAAAATCATTAAATCAGCAGCGTTATTCTCAAGATAACTAAATACTTCATCACCACGGCTTAATACGTCTACTTCTAAGCCATTATGTTCAAGATAATCTTTTGTTAGTTGTTGTAAACCTAGGTCATCTTCAACAAGTAAAATTTTTGGCATGAGTTGCTCCTAAATTAAAAATAGCT
Source organism: Pseudoalteromonas sp. UBA6610 (assembly GCF_002433295.1). Classification (NCBI taxonomy): domain Bacteria; kingdom Pseudomonadati; phylum Pseudomonadota; class Gammaproteobacteria; order Alteromonadales; family Pseudoalteromonadaceae; genus Pseudoalteromonas; species Pseudoalteromonas sp. UBA6610. The sequence continues at coordinate 8,002 of NZ_DJHW01000030.1, forward strand.
CCATGGAGAGCGAAGCCTGCGCCTACTTTTTTTAGCATCAGCACTTTGCACTTCAACGTGTGTTTTAGCAATTAACACACCGGTATGAGGATTGATTAAGGAGTATATGGTCTCTACCTGAACACGCGCTTTATACTCAAACTCACCAACAGCCTGCTGTTGCCAGCATTTAATCAGTTTGTTTTGTTGGTACAGGCATGCATCGCTTGGCGATGGTTGCTGCCAATTAAACTTTAAATCGAGATCGCAAAACGCTTGCTGCTCAGACACAACACACACTTTGGGAGAGACCTTTAAAGACGCATTTTGCGCTACAACGGGAGGGCTAAACAGAAAAACTGTAAGCACAATCAACATTAAATACTTCATATTAAAAAGTATGATCGAATCCTATAAAAGCAGTCATTGAATAGTTACGTTCAAAAAGCGGACTGCCATCCATAGCTGAATAGTCGTAATATGCTACATGAAAACGAAGACTGTTAGCCTCACTCAATGGCCAACTGGCGTCGATTTTAGCATAAGGTTGCCAGCTACTACCAACGTCAATTTTACCTAATGAGGTTTCGTGTGCTTTTAAACCATAATAGTAGCTGTTTAATTCAGCTGATTTATAGTTAACCCCAAGCGTTGGTTTTAACTTTAAACGCCCCACTTCACTGTGGTACTGCCATTGTATAGCGCCCCGAGTACCGTTATAAACATTACTTATATCGTGTAATAACTGTATCGATAGCACATGGTTTTGCTGCACATAATGATAGCTTCCCCCGGCATCTAGGGCTAAATGGCGATTATCAATATTATCGATATTTATTTTTTTAGGCTGAGGATTATTTTGCGCTAATGCAGAAGCACCTGCGGTTGCTGGTAAAACAAAGAGGTTATTAGGATGCCAATCAATAAAAAAGCGTGACTCTGCGTTCAGTTCTGAAACGATATTAAAATGATGCTTTTGATTTTCTACAAGTGTGTAGCCAAGGCGACCATTATCGAAAAACCAGCGCTCGCCATAAAAAGCAATGCGTGGGATCACAGGGAGCGGGACGTTTTTTCCGCCATGCAGAGGGTTGGTAATAACACCCGCGCCGACACTTAGATTTACATGCCACTTCTTAACAGTAATATGTTGCTGCGCATACTCTTGTTCGTTATAGGCCTGCGAAGCTGTGCTAGGCACGCAAACAAGACACACCACAAAGCAAAAAATGTAAATAAAAGTATTGAGCCGCATTAACCTAATCTAAATGAGTAAAATAAGTAAGTGACCCATACTAGCAAGGTAAGCACAAATGTGCGCCACCTGGTTACAATCATTCACAATTTTTATACATGAGTATCACATTTAAATGTCAGGGGCTATTTCAATACGGTTGCGACCATGTGTTTTAGCTATATATAAAGCTCGGTCGGCGCGCTCAATAAGTACCGAACCTTTCGTGAATGGACGTAAAATAGCGAGCCCAAAACTTGCAGAAATTGCACGTTTAGAATTTACATCGTCTTTTTTACGGATAGTTAATGAGGCAATATCTAAACGAATTTTATCAGCAAACACCATAATCTCGTTGATGCTGTCAAAATACCCGGTAATACAAAACTCCTCACCACCATAGCGGTAAACATTCAGGCTATCGGAAATATTTTTCGAAACTTTTTTGGCTACTAATTTAAGTACTTCATCGCCTTTTTGATGACCAAAATCGTCGTTAAAACGCTTAAAGTGATCAATATCAAACATGATTAGTACCGCCAATACGCTCTCGTCAGCTTGCTCTGAATAGGTTTGACAAAACTGCTGAATATCATCATCAAACTTTCTTCTATTAAAAAAGCCTGTCAGGGGGTCTGTATCGGCTGCTTCTTGAGAAAGGTTAAGTGCTTCTTTTAAATCTTTAATTTCGTTATAGGCTACCGCAAGCTTAGTTTGAAATTCTCGCGCATAGTCTTGCATAGCCACCGACTCGTCAGTTAAGCGTTCAACACAACCGAGTATTTCGTTAAACGAATTTACATTAGCTAAACTTGCTAACTCATTTTGAGAATCTACCAACGACGTGGTAAAGCTTTTAGAATGATTGAGGGTAACGCTTATATCATGCTGTACTTGCTCCATAGTGCCATGGAAGCGATCTGCCATTTCTTGAAAAAACACTAAGTCATCTTCGCTCAAATGCTTATCAAAAATTTCTTTTGCTTTATTTTGAGTACATGTTTGTTGCTCAGCAATGACGTGATCAAGCTCAGCATTTAATGCTGGTTTACTGCCTTGCACATAGCAATACCAAATAGCGTAATTGATAGGCGTTACCGGCATTCGGTATTTTACCATCAGAGGAATTGCTTTTTTTAAACATTGAGCAGAATGAGCGAGCGATACAGCATGATCCATAATTATTATAAACTCTCGTGCGTCATTATTTTTTATTATTAAGCTTTCATGTTAAGTAATAGTAAACTCATACGCAACTGTTAATCATACTATTTACTGAATTATATTAATCGTTAAAAGCTTAAATAACATTTGCGCCTAAAGTTTGTGCAATATTCCATAATGCACTGATTGCTGGGTCGTTAAGCTCTTTTTTTAGCACCGCCAAACCAATATCAAACCCTTCTGGCTGGTAATTTTCACTGGGCAGTACGTGTACCTTGTCTTGTAGCGGACTATTATCTAGCACTATTTTGGGAACCATGGCGACACCTAATCCTAGGCTCACCATAGATACCATAGCTTCGTGCCCTGCTACTTGTGCATAAATTTTTCCATGCACATTATTTTTCCGCCACCACTGCTCTAACCGCTGCCTAGAAAAACCTTGCTCAGGTACAATAAACTCCAGTTCTGACCAATCAATATGTGGGGCGTTTTTCGCTATTTTTTCGCTGATCGGGCATTGAATTTTAGGGCCAATAAGAACCAGTGGAGAGTGGCCTATATTAACAAAAGCAATTTGGGCAGGCAGTTTACTTGGCCGTGCAGCAATAGCCATTGATTCATGGGCATCCAGTACTCGGTTTATTGCCAACGCCGGATCGCCGGTATTTAGCGTTATTTCTATATGCTGATGCTGCGCGCGGAGTTGTTCTAATATTTGATGCAAAAAACTATACGAGGCGGTGACTGAGCAATAAATACTCACATTACCGTAAATATGCTGGGTTGGGTCTTTCACATTCGCTTTAAAGCGCTGCCAATTAGCCAGTGTAGAGGTGGCGTAATCAATAAACGACTCCCCTTCTTTAGTTAATTTTACACTTCGGTTATCGCGTATAAATAAAGCAACGCCGACCTCATCTTCAAGCTGCTTAATATTACGACTTAAAGTAGGTGCACTTATATGGCACAGCTCGCTCGCCCTGGCAAAATGGAGCGTTTTAGCTAACGCTAAAAAGTAATTTAAATGCTTATGATCCATTACACGCCTATACGTTTCATCTTTTGAAATACTTTAGTGCAAATATATCATTTTACGCAAGCAAAGTTTTTTTTTATGGTGTGTTTAAGCAAAGCAAATACGCTTTGCATCTAACAAACACGAATTATAGGACACTAACATGGCGAATTATTTTAATACCTTACCTTTACGCGAGCAGTTAGCTCAATTAGCGCAATGTGAATTTATGGACCCAAGTGAATTTACCGATGGTGTTGATGCACTTAAAGGTAAAAAGCTGGTTATTGTTGGCTGTGGCGCACAAGGTCTTAACCAAGGTTTAAACTTACGTGACTCAGGCCTAGATGTATCGTACACGTTACGTCAATCAGCAATTGATGAGCGTCGTCAGTCATACCTAAATGCATCTGAAAACGGTTTTACTGTAGGCACGTACGAAGAGCTAATTCCGAGCGCTGACGTAGTATTAAACCTAACACCTGATAAGCAACATACGGCCGTTGTAACTGCCATTATGCCTTTAATGAAACAAGGCTCTACACTTGCTTACTCGCACGGTTTTAATATTGTTGAAGAAGGCATGCAAATTCGTGAAGACATTACGGTAATCATGGTTGCTCCTAAGTGTCCTGGCTCTGAAGTTCGCGAAGAATACAAACGCGGCTTTGGTGTACCTACTCTTATTGCTGTTCACCCAGAAAATGACCCACAAGGTCACGGCTTAGCACAAGCTAAAGCCTACGCTGCGGGTACCGGTGGTCATCGTGCCGGTGTACTTAAGTCATCGTTTATCGCTGAAGTTAAATCAGACTTAATGGGCGAGCAAACAATTCTTTGTGGCATGTTACAAACCGGTTCAATTTTATGTTTTGATAAAATGATTGAAAAAGGCATTGATGCGGGTTACGCATCAAAACTAATTCAATACGGCTGGGAAGTAATTACCGAAGCCCTTAAATACGGCGGCGTTACTAACATGCTTGACCGTTTATCAAACCCTGCAAAAGTAAAAGCGTTTGAACTAAGCGAAGAACTTAAAGTTATTATGCGCCCGCTTTATAACAAGCACCAAGATGACATTATCGACGGTACTTTCTCACGCGTAATGATGGAAGATTGGGCAAACGACGATGCAAACTTACTAAAATGGCGTGCAGAAACTGCCGAAACTAACTTTGAAAAAACCCCTGCTGGTGATGTAGAAATCTCTGAGCAAGAGTTTTTCGATAACGGTATTTTAATGGTTGCTATGGTTAAAGCGGGCGTTGAGCTTGCATTTGAAACCATGACTGCAGCGGGCATTATTGACGAGTCGGCTTATTATGAGTCTTTACACGAAACACCGTTAATTGCCAACACAATAGCACGTAAAAAATTATTCGAAATGAACCGTACTATTTCTGATACTGCAGAATACGGCTGTTACTTATACAACCATGCCTGTTTACCATTATTGGCCGATTTTATGAAAAACATCGACACCGATGTTATTGGTAAAGGCTTAAATGAGCAAAGTAACCAAGTAGATAACCAAACATTGATTCAAATTAACACTGCACTACGTGAGCACCCTGTTGAAATTGTTGGCGCTAGACTACGCGGCTACATGTCAGCTATGAAGAAAATTGTATAACTAGTTTCGCTTGTTAGAAACCAAGCCCACATGCATACGCTGTGGGCTTTTTCGTGCTAGTAATAATAAAAAGCGAGTATACCCTTTTAGATATATTGCAATAATTAGCGCTTAATTAATAATGTGCTAACATGGCTATCTACCTAGTTGTAAAGTTAAATAATATGACGATAAAAAACCTAACTATCACTCAAAAAATCACCATTTTAGGCAGTACCATTGCAATCTGTGTCGCTGCATTAATTGGTTTAACGTCTTTATATAGCTCTGAAGATATTATAGAACGACGTATGATTGAATCTGAGCTACCCAGCAAATTACACAGTATTAGTAATCAAATTGGTGGCGAAATAAACGAACTACTAGGTGCTGCACAGCAACTATCATCAAATGAATTTATCTTAGAGTGGGCGCGCTCAAATAACCAAGACGACACACTACTGCTTAAAGAATTAAACCGCGTAGCAAAGCAGTTTGATTTAGCAACGGCGTCATGGGCTAACCGTGATACAGCACAATATTGGAACCAACACGGATTTTTACGCGTGCTTAAAAACGACGCGGCTGATGGGTGGTTTTTTGGCTTTACCAACTCAAATAATCCGTACTCAATCAGTATTTATCAAGAATCCCCGACTGATGTAAAAATGTTTGTAAATCATCAACAAACAAATGGGCTTGGATTAGCGGGGCTTGCAAAAAGCATCACCGACATGCAAAAGCTATTACAACAATTTAAAATTGAGCAAACAGGCTTTGTATTTATTGCAGATAAAAGCGGCTTAATTCAGTTACATAAAGATGCAAATAAAGTGGCTAAAGTAAACATAGACACACTTTATGGCAGTAATGTTCATAGTACTTTGTATAACCCTTCTGGTTTTGCAATTACAGAATTATCACTTAATAACGAAGCCACATTTTTAGCAGCCATGCCAATAGCCAATACCGACTTATACGTATTAGCCCAAGTACCTAAAAGTGAGGTGTTTGCGACTGTAGGTACATTGGAGTGGCAAATATTTACATTTACGCTAGTGATAGCCCTCGTTGCTAGCATGCTAAGTTACTTGTTAGCACGTTCTTTAGCGTCACCGCTTTCGGATATGGCCGAGCTGTTCTCACGTTTAGGATCAGGCGATGCTAATTTAGCGTACCGTTTGCCAGAGTCTAATCAGCCAGAGCTAAACAATTTAAGCCATGGCTTTAACCAGTTTATTCATAAAATTGAAACTGCCATCAAGCAAGTCGCCAACGAAAGTACAGAAATACGCCAAAGTTCTAATCATGTATTTGAACAAGCAAAAAACAACTCGCAGTCTATTGATAATCAAAAAGAGCAAACCATTTCGGTTGCTGCAGCCATTAACGAAATGGGCGCAACTGTACAAGAAATAGCACAAAGTGCGGCTAATGCAGCTAAGTTAACGCAAAGCAGTCAAGAAAACACCAGCCAAAGCCATCAGCAAGTACTGCAAAGCCAAGCTACAATTTCAGCGCTTGCCACTGATATTGACGGCATTACCGAGCAAGTAGCACTGCTTTCTAAAAAAACAATTGATATAGCGAGTATTGTTGACTCTATTCGCGGCATTTCAGAGCAAACTAATTTACTGGCCTTAAACGCAGCCATCGAATCGGCACGGGCTGGTGAGCATGGTAGAGGCTTTGCAGTGGTGGCCGATGAAGTACGCGCGCTTGCTAATCGTACCTCGCAATCAACCACCGAAATTCAGTCAATGATTGAAGAGCTAACCACTATTTCTGAAGATGTAGTAAACGATATTAGTCAATCTAAGCAAAAAGCCCAACAAAGCGTAGGCGCAATGCAAAGCTCTGTTGAATTGCTTGATGCGATAAGCGAAACAGCAAATCAAATAAACGACATGGCTACCTTAATTGCCACCGCAACTGAGCAGCAAAGTAACGTGGTTGCTGATGTAGGACGTAATATTGAGCAAATAAGTGAAATTAGTGACCGTGCTATGAATGAACAAATAAACACCGAGCAAGCAATTCGCGATTTAGCAAATAGCGCTCAAGCGCTTGATGCACTCGTAGCCACCTTTGAAAAACACCACTAAACACGTTTTGTAACACTTTAATAAACCACCTACGCATATTGCATCTACACTTATAGATGTAATATGTTGGAGGTGGTTTATGAACATATCTTGTTTTAACGCATTATTACTAAGTAGCTGCTTATATTTAAGCGCATGTAACACCACGGTGCGTGAACCGCCGCCGCTTGCCCTTGCAAACCATCCAACATTTAACCGTATTAACGTTGAAACCGAGCAAGACATATTTAAGCTCGACAAAACAATCACTTCCCAACTTGATGCCCACTTAACCAGTAAGCGCAGCGCGCATTACTTAGCGAACAGTATTTTAAGTTTTTTATTAAAAAACGGCGATAACTCATTAACCTATCAAAGTGGCGCCACATTGAGTGCATCGCAAACCTACGCTAATTTAAATGCTAATTGCCTGTCGTTATCGATATTAGCGTATAGCTTAGCCGATTATTTAGGTATAAAAGCGCGCTTTCAAAAGGTTCATATTCCTGAATATTGGGCAATGAATAAAGGGGTTAATTTACTGACAGGGCATATTAATTTATCAATTGACAATGCGCTTATGCAAACAATACCAGCCACAATGGTTTATCAACGTGATAAACAGTTAACCATAGACTTCGACCCGAATATAAGAAAACAACGCTTTAAAACCAGCCCAATAAGCAAAGAGTTTGTTACGGCTATGTTTTATAACAATAAAGGCGCTCAAGCGTTAGTAAATAAAAATTATAATTTAGCTTATAGCTACTTTAGTGCCGCCGTTGAAGCCGCCCCATTATACAGTGGTGGCTGGGGAAATTTAGGTATTGTATTTAGGCAGCTTAATTATTTAAAAGAAGCTGAACAGGCATATAACTATGCTTTATTGCTTGATAAAAATAACCATACTGCCATAGGTAATCTCGCTGTGCTGTACACCTTAAGTAACCGCGCTAAACAAGGTCAGCAAATGCTAAAACAGCTCAATAAAAAGCGCCAAGCTAACCCGTATTACCATATATCATTGGGTAATAGTGAACTGGTACTTAAAAATTACTCTCAAGCGATTAAGCATTTTAAAAGCGCTTATAAAATTGACGCTAAGTTACACGAAAGCCACTTTGGCCTTGCGCGAGCATATTATTTTACCGGCAATATAAAGCAGGCAACACATTATATGCGTTTAGCGGGTATAAACGCCGAGTTTAACTATGACAAAGCCCGCTATCGTAATAAATTAAAAGCATTAAAAAATGCCACAGCTTCACTTAGTCATTAGCTGTTGTACGTAGTGCTCTTTTTGGGCCCTACTTAATTTTTTAATTTGCCACTCTAACTTGCTGGCTTCGCTTTTTGAGCCCACCTTTTGTTGATGAATTAAAACTAAAGGGCCTTTGCCTTTTAAGTTTTTTGCGCCTTTACCCGCTTGATGCGTGGCTAAGCGCTTATCAACATTGGTTGTTATACCTGTATACCAGTGGCCTAAACGCGTTTGCACTATATACAAATACCACGTTGAGGGTACTTTGTGTGCTTTGCTTATATTTATACTTAAACTTTTTTGTGTGTTTGTGGTCAAAACGTTGCCCTAACCCTCGTAACTAAAAACAATTTCTTAAAAGGGTTTTACCTTCAGTGACTAATCGGTATCATGCAGATTATAAAAAATAAGGATCACAACTAACAATGCAGTCGTTAAAAACTTTTTCTCTTTGGCTTATCGTTGCTCTCACATTCAGCTCTTTAGCAGGTTGTTCTAGCTGGGTATATAGAATCAATATCCCACAGGGTAACTTTTTAGAGCAATCAGATGTAGATAAGCTTCGTGTAAACATGACACGAGAGCAAGTTATTTATGTATTAGGTCGTCCAATAGCAGAAGATGCGTTTGATAATAGTACCTGGCGTTATGTGTACAGCTTTAACAAAGGCCGCGATAATGAGCAGCATAAAGAGTTGCTGGTTAAATTTGAAAATGATCAACTAGTTGCTGTTTCGGGTGATTATGATCAACCAGAAAACTTTGATACTCCGCTAGAGCAGTAAACGCTTTAGTTATTAAAAAAAGGTGAGCATGGCTCACCTTTTTTATTTACTACATTAATAACCTTTATAAAGGACGCCCACCGGTAACTTTATTTGCTCGACCTTCCTCTTTTGCTTTTTCAGCACGCTTTCTTCGAGCATCTTTAGGGTCTGCAATTAGTGGACGATAAATTTCTATTCTGTCGCCATCTTTTAATTCGTAATGCGCTTTTACTGTTCTATTCCATACACCTAAAGTAAGCGCAGTTGGGTCTATTTCAGGGCACTTATCAATGATCCCCGATTGAATAACAGCTTGTTCGGCTGTGGTTCCTTGCGCTACTTCCACCGTTAATGTGGTTGCTTTAGTCGGTAATGCAAAAACTATCTCAACGCTAATCATTATCTTGCTCCGTATACATCTTTTGCACGTTGCGTGAATGCACTAACCATATTTTTAGCTACATCATTAAAAATTTTACCAAACGCCAATTCTATAAGCTTGCTAGAGAATTCAAATTCAAGCTTAAGCTCAACTTTACAGGCTTTTTTATCTAACGCTTGAAAATGCCAACGCCCTTTAAGAGTTTTAAATGGGCCATCAACCAGCCTTAATTGCACGGTTTGCTCGTCAATAAAGGTGTTTTCAGTGGTAAACCACTTTTTTATACCCGCCTTGGATATTTCTAAACTCGCGGTCATGTTATTATTGTGCTGCGAAACGATTTTAGAGTCTGAGCAATTAGGTAAAAACTGCGGATAAGCTTCTACATCATTAACTAGGTCAAACATCTCTTTAGTGCTGTACATAACCAGCGCACTTTTTTCTATTTGTGGCATACTCACTCCCAACTGTGTGGGCGAATTTTAGCAAGCTTTGCGCGTTTCCCCAAATTTTCATGGTCTTAAGTTCACCAGATTATTTTAAAGGCACATATAAAAAATCGATGTAAAACATCTCTTAATACGTATATTATAGGGCACTATGGCTAAGAACAAATCATCAAAATCGAACAGTAATACCATCGCGCTTAACAAAAAAGCGCGTCATGAGTATTTTTTACACGACAAGTTTGAAGCAGGTGTTGAACTACAGGGCTGGGAAGTAAAAAGTATCCGAGCTGGTAAGGTAAACATCTCAGAAACTTATATTCATCTTAAAAATGGCGAAGCTTTTTTATTAGGCAGTCAAATTCAGCCTTTAAATAGCGCATCGACTCATGTTATTTGCGATCCAATGCGATACCGTAAACTGTTATTAAGCCGCAAAGAGCTTGATAGATTAGTCGGTGCCACTGAACGAGATGGCTACTCACTTGTTGCCACTGCCATGTATTGGAAAAAATGTTGGGTGAAACTTGAATTTCACTTAGCAAAAGGTAAAAAAATGCATGACAAACGTGAAGACGGCAAAAATAAAGATTGGTCGCGTGAGAAAGAACGCCTCATGAAACATAAAGTATAATCACAACGCCTAATTTATTTAGGCGTTTTTTTTAATTTCTCACCGGTTAAATTTAAAACAACCTGATCAAATTACCCTCAGCTTTATTTAATTCATCCCTGTGCGTGATATAAATAAATTATTACACTTTATTTATTTTTTTAATTTCTTTAGATGCCTGTCCATTTTAGTGCGCAAATTTTATGATACAAAGCGAGTAATTTAGCCTTGTCTATCCCTTTTCGTTGTTTCTATTATTGAATATTTTTCCCTCAATACTCTACAAAAACTCATACTAAAATCGCAAAGGGTGTAGATTGATAACACTTAAGTTACATGATATTAATGTCAGCGCTTGTTAAGCAACTAAATTTATAACATATCAACAAGGACTTAAGGATGAAGCAATCAATTGCATTTACACCTAGCATAATTGCAGGTGCTACAATCGCACTTTCAGCAGGGTTTACAACAACAGCTTATGCTGCTGAAGAAGCAAAAAAAGTAGAACGCATTGAAGTAACAGGTTCGCGCATAAAACGCACCGATATCGAAGGGCCTTCGCCAGTACAATCTATTGGCAGAGCAGATATCGAAAACATGGGTTACGATAACCTTCAACAACTCCTCGAAAGAATGCCTGTGGCAGGCAGCGGTACTTTCTCAACACGCGGCAACAACCAAGATTCAACTGCAAATGGATCTGCCGCGGTCAGCCTACGTGGTTTAGGTGCTGATGCTACATTGGTGCTAATCAACGGCCGCCGTGTGGCTATTAGTGCCTTTGCCGAAGGTATTACAAACTCATTTGTCGATATTAATAGTATTCCGGTATCGGCGATTGAGCGCATTGATATTTTAAAAGATGGCGCATCAGCAATTTATGGCTCTGATGCAGTAGCGGGCGTAGTCAACGTTATTTTGAAAAAAGACATAGATGGCGTTGAACTAAACTTAGGCTACGGTGGTACCGATGGCCCTAATTACGAAGAAACAACAGCAAGTTTAGTATGGGGTACAACTAGCGAAAAAAGCAGCGCCTCAATTATTATTGATTACTTTAAAAACACCTCGCTTTCGTCAGATGAAATGGGCAGCTTAGGCACCGCTAACCAATCGCCTTATGGCGGCGAAGACTTTCGCTCTTCTCGTGGCTTTCCAGGCTACTTTTATGTTGATGGTGTAAAAACAATTGACCCAGATTGTCCTGCAGAAAACGCCACATCAAGCGGCAGTTGTTTATTTGATTACGGCCCATTTGGCTACATCGCCCCTGAGTCTGAGCGTGTAGGTGCTATTTCTCAATTTGAATACAATTTTGATAATGGTATTACCGGCTTTTTAGAAATGGCAGTGCAGCATAATACCTCAGTTGCAGCCGGTGCCCCTACTCCACTTGATGAAGATGCAGGTTTAACAGTACCTGCTAGCCACCCTAACAACCCGTTTGGTGAAGATATTCAAATTGGCCGTTACCGTACGGTTGATGCGGGCGCTCGCCAATGGGATATTGAATCAGACACACTTCGCTTTGTAGCTGGCCTAAGAGGCGAAATTAAGGAATGGAGCTGGGAAGCTGCGGTTCAAAAAGGCCGTAGTAAATCACTTCAAACAGGCGATCGTTCGCAAGGTTGGGTTCGCACCGACTTTTTACAACAAGAAATTGATGCCGGTAACTACAACCCATTTGGTGGCACGTATAACAGCCCAGAAGTCATTGACAGAATTACCACAAGCTTAGTTCGCCGCGGTGAGTCTCATATGACCTCATTCGACGCTAACATCTCTGGTGAAGCATTTAGCTTTGGTGATGACGTGGTTATGATGGCCGCGGGTATTGAATACCGTGAAGAAGATGTAACCGATACACCGGATGACCAATTTCAGCGCGGTTTAATTTTTGGTACTGAGTCTGTGTCTGCTGCAGCAGAGCGCGACCAATACGCAGCCTATGTGGAATTTTCAATCCCACTTGCTGAAAACCTAGAGCTACAACTCGCTGGCCGTTACGATGATTACAGCGATTTTGGTAATACAACAAACCCTAAAGTCGCTTTACGTTGGGCACCTACCGACGAAATAACCATTCGTGGTTCGTGGGCACAAGGGTTTAGAGCGCCATCGCTTGCACAAGTAGGTTTAGGTCCATCACAAGAAAGTCAGTTTTTTGTAGATACTTATCGCTGTGAAGCAACTGGCCTTGATTGTGACGCGCTAGATTACAACATTGAATTTGCTGGTAACCCTGACTTAGAAGCCGAAGAGTCAGAATCATGGAACGTTGGCTTTATTTGGGCACCTTCTGCTGAGTTTGGTTTAAGCGTAGATGTGTGGAGTATTACCCAAGATAATAAAATTGATGAACAAGAATTTGGCCCAATTTATAACTCTGAGTGTAATAACCAAGATAGCACGGTGTGTGTACGCTTAGCACCTAGTGGTGGTAATAGCTTAGGCACCATTCAAAAAATATACAGCACCTTTGAAAACGTCTCTTCGCAAGAAGTGTCAGGTGTTGATTTATCAGCAAATTACAACCATTCGCTGGATGATTTAGGCTTGCTTAAATTTAACTTAGAATGGGCGTACCAAAACAAGTTTGAAAAAGACGGCCGCGATTACACGGGTGAATACAATTACCCAGAGCACCGCTGGATTTTCTCTGCTAACTGGGAAATTGGACAATTTAATACCAACGTAAATATTAGCTACGTAGGCGAGTTTGAAGATACCCCAGATATAGACTTTGACGGTAATTTAGACTTTGATAGCAATACATCGCGTATGGTTGACTCGCAAGCATTGGTAGATTTACAAACATCTTACCGTGTAAGTGATGCAACTAAAGTGTCGCTTGGTGTAAATAACGTATTCGACGAAGAGCCACCATTTGCCATTGGTGATGGCGATGCCGACCTTTACGGGTATGCATCGGGCGTACACAACCCACGTGGTCGTTACTTCTACACTAAAGTAACCTTCTCGTTTTAATTTAATATAGCCCATTATTAAATGGGCTATGCTAAAAACAAAAAAACCGCCATATGGCGGTTTTTTTTATTAAAACGTAGGGGCTAAATTATAGCTCGCCTTCGTTTTCAGATAGGAACTTAGCAACACCTTCAGGGCTTGCGTCCATACCTTTTTTACCTTCTTCCCAACCTGCAGGACATACTTCGCCGTTTTCGCTGTGAAATGCTAGCGCGTCAACCATGCGGATCATTTCGTCGATGTTACGACCAAGTGGTAAGTCGTTCACTACTTGGTGACGTACGTTACCTTCTTCATCGATTAGGAAAGAGCCACGAAATGCAACGCCCGCTTCAGGGTGCTCAACGTCGTATGCTTTACAAATTTCGTGCTTAACATCTGCAACTAGTGCGTATTGAACTTTACCAATACCGCCGTCTGCTACAGCAGTGTTACGCCATGCGTTGTGTGAGAATTGTGAATCGATAGAAACACCAATTACTTCTACGCCACGCTTTTGGAATTCTTCGTAACGCTTATCAAATGCGATAAGTTCTGAAGGACATACAAACGTGAAATCTAGTGGGTAAAAGAAGATTACTGCTTTTTTACCTTTAATTGTTTCATGAAGGTTATAGCTATCTACAATTTCACCATTACCTAGTACAGCTGCAGCGGTAAAGTCTGGTGCCTGGCGGCCTACTAATACACCCATTTTATTCTCCAAATATTTTGAGTTTGTTGTCGATTGCATACGCAATGCTGATACTTATATGGGCGCTAAAAATTAAAAAACAATAGCGCCAACACATAATTACGTGGCATTTTAAATTTAATAAGGAAAAAAGAACAATCGTATTTAGCGATGTGCACAATCGAAAATACCGAACAGATATTAAAACTTTATTACGCCTATAAAAAAACCTGCATTTGCAGGTTTTAAAAATGGGTTAATCCATGATATCGGAAGGCATATCGCCTTTAATATTTTGCCAGATTTCACCGGTTTGATGGCCAAACTTACGCATCATTGAAATCGCGCCATCATGCTCACGGTTTTCAGCCAATACTGTTAGGTCTTTATAAAATTGACGTGCTAACTGGCGAGTGCCTGCGTCTGAGAAATAATGACAACCAATTTTAAAGTAAAACCCTCTAAAACCGTTAAGTATAAGTACGTATATGCGGTTATTACCAGCGACAGCTAATTCGTGGTGTACTTTGTAATCGTAATCTGCAAAAGCTTGCGCAGTGTCTTCAAGTTCATCGCTTTTTGATAAAATTTCAATAACACGCTCAGGGTTAAGCTTTATCGCTGCACGGGTATAAATAGCACTAATATTAGTACGTGCAGATAATAACTGATCGGTCAGCTCTGGCATTTTGTCTTCATCTAAGCGCGCCAGCGTTTCGAGTATGTTTAAACCCGATGTTTCCCAAAAGTTATTCACTCTGGTTGGCTTGCCGTGCTGAATAGTTAGCCAGCCATCGCGTGCTAAACGTTGCAGTACTTCACGTAAGGTTGTTCTGGTTACACCAATTAACTCAGAAAGCTCACGCTCTGCAGGTAGAATTGAACCTGGAGGGAAATCGCCGTTCCAGATAGATTCAACTATATACTCTTCAGCAAATCCTGCTGGGCTTTTAGCTTTAAAAATTCTCATTCAATTCCCACTCGAATTAATCACAACTCATCGTTTTATACGAATAACTGACAGATTGTACCAGATGAAATATAACTAACAAGTAAACTCGTTGATATAAGTGCCAACCAACCGCTGAAAATTTCGCAATAGTAAATAATAAAATTCAACATGCTTAAATTAGGTCTAATTTGCTAAATAAATTAACCCTATTCATAGTAGGTACATTAATGCTATTGCTGTTTTTGCTTAACCATTACATTACTACAATAATTCCCGTGTGCGGCAACAAGCACATTCAAAAGTCGCATACAGCAGAGCCTGTTAACTACAACGTTTAAACAAGCCTTTTTAGCGAACCAATCTTATATTACATGTTCACTTAGCAAATTAAGCTTAACCTTTCCCTAAATAGGATTGGCCATAACCGCTTATTAATTTCATCTTAAAAAAAGCGACTTCGGTAGCTTTTTTACCCTTTTTGTTGCTCGTTACTTTATCCTAGTACATAATTCAACGTCTTATTTCAATGCGGATTTTTTATGAACTGGCTAGCACAACTCCCTACTCAACGTACTCCATGGCTACTATTTACAGGCATTGTATTTTTATTAGAAGTCACCGCACTGTTTTTTCAATACCAGATGGGACTTGCTCCATGCATTATGTGTATTTACCAGCGAACTGCGGTATTAGGCTTATTAGGGGCAGGCATTATTGGCGCAACTAAACCACAAAGTAAATTAGTACGCGCTATCGCTTATTTAGTGTGGGGTGTATCAAGTGTGTGGGGTTACTTTATTGCACGTGAGCACATTGAAATGCAAACAACCACCGATCCCTTTGCGTTCAGCTGTGAGTTTGAGCCAAACTTTCCTTCATTTATGCCATTGCATGAATGGATCCCAAGCTTTTTTCAAGCCACAGGGGATTGCGGTAATATCGATTGGCAATTTGCGGGATTAAGTATGCCAGCATGGATGGAAATACTATTTGCGTTATTTACTATCACGCTTTTTGTAATTGTTACCACTCGCTTACTTACTAAAAAGACTATTTAATATGTTTACGTTTTTTACCAGTCAGCTGCCTGAACTAAAGCACCTTAAAGTAAGGCAGCGACAAGCCGTTGTTGCTATTGCGCTAAGTATGCTACCTGCCACCGATAGAGTGTTATTAAGAATAGTAAAGCTGATATTGCTCAGCCCATTGTTTTTATTATTTACTGTTTTTAAAGGGTGGGAACTCATTCCCTTTTTAATTTTAGGTGGCCTGTGTTACCCGCTTTTAACAACCCCGATTGAAATAAACTTTGCTAAAAAATATTTAGCCAAAGCACTTGAGCAGTATTCACAGGGCGCTTAGCGCCCTGCCTATTATAAAGACACTTTTCCTTCTAGTTTAGCTACAAGCTTTTTACCTATTCCTTTTACGTTAGTTAAGTCGCTCAGCTGGGAAAATTCACCATTTTCAACCCTGTAATCAACAATAGCCTGCGCTTTTTTCTTACCAATACCAGGCAACTTGGCCAGCATTTCTGAATCGGCACTATTAATATTAATAACCGGCGCTTGCGGCATTTCAACCATAGGCTTATCTTCAACAGGGTTAGCGTGGGTAAACGCGCTAAAGCTTAAAAAGCTAATAATAAGTAGCGTTAATAGATTTTTCATTTGTTATTCCTTATTTTTGTTTATACCAAAGCGTTATAGTTAAACTGCTAATTTGGCTTTAAACATGTGCTTAATTTTTATTTGAGGAAATAATGTTAAATAAGGAGCAACGCGCATCACTTATATTATTTCCAGTGCATAATCACCTAAATCCGAAAACCTAAAATGCAGCTGGTACAACAAGTGATTGCTTAACTAAAGTAAAGTTACGCTTTTTTGTCAAATTGATGACAAGCTAAAAATGCACCGAATACTTGCAATTTTACACACAAACATTTACTGTATATAAAAACAGTGACCTACGGGTCAGTAACCACATTACCACGCAATCAAGCAGGAGAGATCATGGCTGTTGTTGTTAAATATGTTGTAGAACGAAACGGAGTTGAGCGAATGACGTTTACTACTAAAAAAGAAGCGGATGCCTATGACAAAATGCTCGATATAGCAGAATCGCTTGAAGTAATGCTGGAAAAAGTAGATGTGCCACTGAGCGAGCAACAGGTTGAATCGCTTGCGCTTGAAATTGCAAAGAGTAAAGATGACTTTATGGCGGTGTTAAAAGGCGCAAAAGAGCCCACAACAAAAGGTACAGCTAAAGCTAAAAAAGCCGACAACGTAGCATCAATAAAAGATAACGACGAGCAACAAGCTAGCTAATTTGTGACTATTTTAAATAAAGGGCTGCTACTAAATAGCAGCCCTTTTTTATTAATTTTTGAACAGTTACAAATTTTTTCTGGCTTTTTAGACTGAAATTGATACATTAATCCGGTTAATAGCGAGTGTTTATGTGCCATGTCAGTATTTATTAAGTCTTTTTACCAAAAATTTTTCCCAGCCCGTCAGTTGCTTATTCGTCAAAATGGCGAAGTTAAGCATGTTGTTTTGGCGCCTTGGTTTCAGCTTTTTACAGTACTGCTTATTTTAGGCACTATTACTTGGGTCGGTATTTCTAGTTTTCGTGTTTATAGCCAAACAAATAAAATTACCGACATAGAACAAAGCCAAATTGACAAACAACAAGTGTGGCAAAAACAGGTCCAAGAACAAAAAGCACTGCACGCTAAGCAATTAGAACAACTTGCTGTACTAGAGCAAAAGCAAGCACTTTTGCAAGGTATGATTGAATCCCTCCCCGCATCTATTAGTAAAGAGACAATAAAACTAGAAGAACAACTTGAGTCGCCTGTTAATCAAGACAAAGGCGAGTTTCATGAACCACTTGTAGATGAAGAGCCGAAAGACAAACATGCCAGCCTTCTAACGCCAATCACTTTTGCCGCACGTTACGAGCGCTTAAATAAATACTACGAGCACAATTTTGCGCTTATTGATGCGCAAATTAATAAACGCCATGATGCAATTTTAGCGATGTTAAAAGGCGCAGGCTTAGAATCAGCCCTTGAACAACATTTAGCACTGGGCGCACAAACCAGTGCGCAAGGTGGCCCGTTAGATGTATTTGACGAAACTAAAATACCAGGGCAGTTTTTAGCCATTGTTGATAAGCTATTATTACTTAACAACCTTGAAAACTTTTTAACAGAGCTGCCTAACTCACTGCCCTTGCCTGCAGCTAAATACTATATTTCGAGCAACTTTGGGTTACGTAAAGATCCGATGAACAACCGCCGCGCTTTTCACAAAGGTGTTGATTTAGCCGGCTGGCATAAAACCGAAATTTTTGCCCCTGCTGATGCACGTGTATTGCGCGCTGGTAAAAATGGCGGCTATGGTAACTTTATCGAGCTAGAGCACAAAAATGGCTTGGTCACCCGTTTTGGCCACTTAAATAAAATTAAAGTGAAAAAAGGCCAAACAATTGCTAAAAATGAGGTAATTGGATTAATGGGCAGTACTGGCAGAAGTACCAGCACCCACTTACACTATGAAGTGTTACTCGATGGCAAACATGTCAATCCTCTAAAAATAACAAAGGCGCTTTCTCGTGTTCGGTAAAAAAAAGCAACCAAGTAATCAAACTACGTTAAAAAGAGTAAATCATACCCCTTCTATTATTTCTGAAGATGTGCGCTTAACTGGCACACTTACCAGCCAAGGCGAAGTTCAGCTAGATGGCCGAATTGATGGCGATATAAAGGCAGAGCACTTGGTAATTGGCTCTACCGGCATTGTTGAAGGTGTGGTTGAAGCTAAAAGTGTCATTGTAAAAGGCAAAATTATTGGCTCACTAAACGCAAGTGAAGTGAATATTCAAAGCAGCGCTCACGTACATGGCGATGTTTTTCACGATACACTAAGTATTGATGCTGGAGCCATTATTGAAGGCAGCTTGAAACAGCGCTTTGAAAAAGAAGAACCGGAACTTATTAGCGAAGATTTAAAGCCGGCCAAAGAAGTAAAAACTTTGCTTGATGATGCTGATAGCGACTTGTCGTTTGTTAATAAGCAAGCCGCTGATAAAGCCAAATCTAATTAAGCGCTCATTACTTTTTCTCGGTTATGTACATCGTAATATCTGCAGTGAACACCAGTTCATTGCGGGTATTGTAAAGCTTAACTGGCACCACTAAATCTTCTTTATCTACCCATTGGCGAGGCAAGTCGATTTCTGCAATAGCAGTTACATCGGTATCAACCTTTGCTAAATAGTGTACCGTCATTCCTTTTGGGATCCAGCGATGCGTTTTATAAGGCACGGTGGCATCTACCATTACACCAGCACACAGCTCAGCTAAGTTACATTGTGCAATAGCATGAATAGTCCCAATATGGTTATGCACACTACGGCGGTTTTTTACGACAGCGCTACAGTGCCCTTCTCTTAAATCGAGCACGTAAGGTTTCATTGAGCCAAAATACGGGGCTTTTATGCATACCGCTTTGCTAAACAACCAATTGCCAAAAGGTAAGCGTTTAAATTTAAGCCAGGTTTTTAAAAGGGCTGATTTATTACTCATTGTTATTTCCCATTTTGTGTTTATAAATTCAAATTAACACATCAGACCAGTTAAAAAAAGCGCAATTCACCGCGCTGTTAATCCTAATGTCATGAAATATTTATCACAATAAAGCGTGGCTCACTCATAAGCCCTTTCTTTTTTATAAGCGGGCACCTAAAATAGCCAGCAAAAGGAGACCTAATGCAAACACAGCCCGCTAAACCTAACTTAATTTTATTACTCATCTTAGCGTTACTCGTAATATTTTGCCCTATGGCAATTGATATTTATCTTCCCGCTTTTCCAACTATTGCCACGCAATTTAACGTAACCGAACAACAGGTTCAGCAAACAGTGGCTATTTTTATGCTTACTGTGGGTTTAGGGCAATTAATTGCAGGGCCGCTTGCTGATAAGTTTGGCCGAAAGCCGGTAGCGGTTGTAGGTGTTAGCTTGTATGCAGGCTCAGCCTTACTTGCCTACATGGCGCCCTCTTTTGCTGTATTAATGTTTGCACGCGCTCTGCAAGGGTTAGGCGCATGTGCTACGTTTGTTGTTGCTTTTGCTATTGTACGTGATAAATACGGCAGCGAACGCAGCGGGCAAATGATTACCTATTTAAATGGAATTGTGTGTTTTATTCCTGCGCTTGCGCCTATTTTAGGTGCTTGGCTTACCGTGCAATTTGGCTGGCGCATGAACTTTATGTTTTTAACCTTATTTGCGTTAGCGGGCCTAGTTATTACGCTCACCTTATTTAGAGAAACCCGCCCTGCTGATAGTCACTACCAAGGGCATATATTGGACTTACGCCGCTTTGTGCCAATATTAAAAACACCGATATTTTTATTTAATAGCTTACTGTGTATGGTCGCCATGTCGGCGATTCTTGTGTATGTCACCTTGGCACCTGGGTGGATAATTACGCACTTAGGGGGCACCGTTGCCGACTTTACTTTTTGGTTTACGCTCAATGCCGTATTAAGTATTGTAGCCAGCTTTATTACGCCCATTTATATTAAACGTAATAGCCAAAAAGCCCTGCGCGTTGGGGTTACAGTATTGGTGGCCTCTGGCATATTAATGATTGCACTTAGCCATATAGAATCGGCCATTGCGCTTATGCTACCTATTTTAATTGCAGCACTTGGTTTTGCCCTAAGCTTAGGCTCTGCGGCTGGTATGGCGTTATCGCGCTTTCCAAAACAAGCCGGTACAGCCTCTGCCTTAATTGGTGCTATGCAAATGAGTGGCGCTAGTGTGCTTGTGTTTTTAACGCAATATTTAGGCCTTAGCACACCTTGGCTAATTGCTTTTCATTTATTGTTACTGGCACCACTTTGGCTAATTTTAATGAGTAAAAAAGCCCATACATTGCACCCGGTTAATACATGATCAACCCTGATTTTTTAGCATCATTTTTACTGGCGAGCTTTTTAATGGCGGTGGCCCCTGGGCCATCAAACGCATTTTTAATGGCGCAAACATTTGCCAATGGCAGAGCGGCAGGTATGCAAAGCGCATTTGGCTTTGCTTTAGGTGGAGTAATACACACATTTTTTGCTGTTATTGGATTAAGCACGGTATTAAAAGCCTCGCCCACCGCTTATAGTTCAGTACAGTACTTAGGCGCGGCTTATTTGTGCTATTTAGGGTTTGTGATGATTAAAAGCACTTTTTCGCAGCCAAATACCGCCGATTGCGCTAGTGATGATAAGCCTCATGTAAGCACCAGTAAAAAGCCAAATGTCATGTTTCAAGCCATGATGACCGAGGTATTAAACCCTAAAGTCGCGTTATTTTTTATTGCTTTTATCCCTCAGTTTGTAGACCCAAGCTTATCATCGGCAACGTTTCAATTAGCTTTTTTTGGTCTGCTCTACCCTATTTTTGCTTTCCCAATTGACTGTACGTATATTTATTTTGGCGACAAAATAGCGCAATTTTTCAAAAAATACCCACATAGCCAACTTTGGATAGACCGAGTGACTGGCATGGTATTTATTGCACTGGCCATTAATTTATTATACTAATTACACTAAATTGGTATTACTTAACCAAAGCCTTGGTTACTCAACAAAATAAGATGCAGCATGGAACAAAAAAAACAATCGCTACCCGCTAATAAAAATATTGCCTTAGTTGCGCATGATGGTAAAAAAGCCGCGCTTAAATTATGGTGCGAAAAACACAAAGAAGCCTTAAGCAGACACACCTTATACGGTACTGGCACCACAGGCCATTTAATCGAAAAAACCACCGGACTAGAGGTTATTCAGCTATTAAGTGGTCCTATGGGGGGCGATCAACAGCTAGGTGCTAAAATTGCTGAGCACGAAATTCATGTATTGGTGTTTTTTTGGGATCCGTTGGCATCGCAACCACACGACCCTGATGTTAAAGCATTACTGCGTTTAGCTGCTGTTTGGAATATTCCTGTGGCCTGTAATGAAGTCAGCGCCGACATGTTATTAAGCTCGCCCTTAATGGACACTGAGCTTGAACGTACTTTGCCAGATTACGAAAAATACCTCGCAACCCGACAAATCAGTCTTTAAAGCCTTTTAAGCTACTTATAAAGCATGCTGGCCCACTTTGTTAGGCCAGCCGTTACACTACCAAAGTGATCGCCATTCAGCATTTTAATATCACCTAAATGCTCACTTAACGCGGCTTTAATAAGTGGTGACTGTGCACTCCCCCCTGTTAAATAAATAACGTCTGGGGTGGTTCCTGCATCGGTAATTGCTTGTTTTGCTAACGTTACTATTTGGCTAATACTACTTTCTACTGCAACCGCTAAATCGCTAACCGATAGGTTTTTACTAAGGGCATTATCTAAAAAGCGAAGATCGCAATCAAAAGCATCTGCCGATGAAAGCGCTATTTTAGCCGCCTCACCTTGCTGTACTAACTGATGGCCCTGTTTATTTTGCTGTAGATGAATTAAGCGTTTGAAAAGCGCAGGTGCACTTACATCGCGTAATTGGGCGGTGAGTTCTCGATAGTGGCTTTCACTATAAAACTGACTTTGTAAATTTACATCATTAATTTTACAGGCTTGCCAAAAAGGTTGGTTTGGTAAAGGTAGGCCCGATTTAAAGGTACTGCCTAAACCAAGCAATGGCATTAAACCATGAAAACTAAGCGCTATATCTAAGTCATTCCCGCCAACTCGCTTACCGCTGTGGGCTAAAAAGTCATTATCGCGCTCACTGTTACCTCTAAAACTTGGCCCCATTTGTACAAACGAGCAATCGCTGGTACCACCACCAATATCAATAACCAGCACTTTTTGGTCTTCCACTAAACTACTTTCGTAATCAATCCCTGCTGCAAGCGGTTCGTATAAAAACTCCACATCTTTAAAGCCCGCACGCTTAGCTGCGCGCTCTAAAATACCTACAGCTTGCTGATTTGACTGCTCACCGCCAACGGCCTGAAAGTTAACTGGACGACCAATAACCGTTTGCGTCAATGGGGTTTTAAGTGAAAGCTCTGCGCGTTGCTTTATTTTTAAAATCATTGCGGTAGCAATATCTTCAAAAAAATTAATTTGCCCTTGCTTTAAGCCTGTGGCACCAAAAAACGATTTAGGAGATTTTACAAAGTAGCCTTCTTCAGGAAACTGCACATATTCACTAATGGCTTCACGGCCAATAAAAAGCGTTTCATCTGTAGGTTGTAAATCAAGATCTGACTTAATACGTGGGAGTGTATTTAATAAAGCTTGGCGCTGCGTTAAAAAGTCATGCTCGTGGGCAGTGCCTTTTACATGCTTTGCCACAAAGTCGACAACTAATGCGCTATGGTGCGTATAAATAGTAGAAGGTAAATAATGTTTTCCTTGCTCAAGTGGCACTAACTGTACTTCCTCTTGCTCCATAACACCCATGGCACAATTAGAACTACCGTAATCAAAACCTACAAACATACTTCACCATACATTAGAAAAAGGCCGCGCAATTTAGCATACTTTGCCAAAATTATAAACGCTAATGGCCCTCCCTCACCCTTAAAAAGCTCGCAAAACGTGGTAAGCCATGCTTTGTTAACCCGTGGTACCGATACGTTACCGTGCTGCCTATAGCCGGAGGTGTTTGGCGCTGTTTGTTACTAAAGCCCGTGCCTATTTTAAATATTTGCCCATGAGGTGTTTTTACTTTTAATGCACCTAACATACCGGTGTATTTTCCTTTACCCGGTAAATGTGCAATCACAACCGCTTCAGCATCAAGATAGGGCTTTAACTTTAATAATGTATTGCTGCGCCCGCTTTTATATTTAGCATTGGCTAAATGCAGCATCACCCCTTCAGCCCCTTGCTTAGTTAAATCTTCAAAGTACTCTGTTAATTGGGCTGTGCTAGTAAAGCGGTGTTGCTTAACTGCAGTTATATGCTGCTTATTGATTTGTTTTACCAAGGCTTGGTAGTTTTTATAACGCGCACTAAAAGGAAGGGTTGAGTCTGGCATATCAAATATTTGATAGCGTATAGCGTGCCAATCTGAATTACTGGGGCGTTTAGTTCTTACAATCCCACTGACCAAAGAAAACTGAGTGCGCGCTATCCACAGCTCCCCATCTAACCAAACATTTGGCAATGGCGCCGTAAACCAATTCGGGGCGTTAATCGCATTTCCTTTACGGGTAATAAATTTATCGCCCGTCCATATTGCTCTTACACCATCAAATTTTTCACTGACGAGGTATTCACTAATATTGCCATGTTTAGATTCATCATATACTTTTGCCAATAACACCTGAGGCTGCGCCGCAAAAACAAGCGATGAGCCAATTAAGCTGACAATGAAAAGTAAGTACTTTAGCTGAGCCATTACTGCATCCCTGCAAATAAAATAAGGCTTTAACTATAGTTGAGATTCGACCCACTGCCAAAACTCACCTAGGTCAGCCATTTTGTAGGTCGCCTTACTAAAGTCATGGTCAATTGTATGATGATTTGCAATCGCAACGACTCTAACCTGTGCATTAGTTGCAGCACAAACGCCCGTAAAGGTGTCCTCTACAGCAATTGCATGCTCTGGGTCTACATATATGTGCTCAAGCGCTAAAAGATAAGGATCGCCTGCTGGCTTTGGATTTGTTACATCGTCTTTTGTCACTACAGTATCAAATAACTCATAAAAACCTAGCCCTTTTAAAATAGGCATAGCTTCGCTGCGAGCACTACCGGTAACTAACGCCATTTTTAGCCCACTGTTTTTAACAGCGTGTAAGGTTTGCTTAGTAAAAGGCATAACAGGCGGTAAATTAGTCTTTACGTATTCACCAAATAATCGATATTTTTCATCTGCTAAAAACTGTGCGCTGACGGCTAAATTATGCTCATTTTTAATATCAATTGCTGCTTCTAACGTTGGGCGCCCTGAAAAGCGCTGACAAAACTCCACTTCGTTATAACTTACATTGTAGGGTGCAAGCAGCTGGCTCCAGCACTCAAAGTGCATGCTTTCAGAGTCAACTAGCGTGCCATCCATATCAAACAATACTGCGTTTAAGCTCATCCTCATTCCTTAAATTTTGACGTTAAAAAAGGCGCCTAGGCGCCTTTATAATATTATGCTGTTAAGCCAGCAGGTGGCTCAGCAAATGCTTCTTCACCGGTTTCAACATCAACCAATTCGTAGCCTCGGGCTTTGCGCACAACCTTAAGTACTGGTTTTTCTAGCGCCGTTTTTAAACGATCGGCATCAGCTGCTAGCTCATCTAGCGTTGTACCAAAAGGTGCTGCGCCTGTTTCTGACCAATTAGTTACTTTGCCATTTAAGTTATATTCTACTTCGTGTATTTGGTATTGCGCTGCTTCATCTTTCGTTGCTTCACAAAAAATTACACGGTAGTTCCAAAATCCAGCCATTTTTCTATCTCATCAAAGTTAATTAACGCTACTTTACCAGCTTTATAAAAACATAAAAGCCTGCACAAGGCAGGCTTTTAAAAATTAATAAAATTTAAGGTTATCTTTAGAAGAAGTTAACTTTAAATTCAGCACCAACAAAGCGAGGTTCATTAACAATCCCAGAGTTGTTACTAAAATCTACACCACCAATAAATACTTCTTCATTCGTAATATTGCGGGCAAAAGCAGATACCTCGTATTCGTAATCTCCATCGAACCACTTATAACCAGCACGCACACCGCCTTCAAGCAACGCCTCACCAGTAAACTCTACTGAGTCATATAAAAAGAAATCTATTTCACTACGGTAAGACCAATCAGTGTAAGCATAAAACTCTCCGTCACCAAGTTCTTTAGTATAACGAAGGGTAAAGTTAGCAATCCATTCAGGGGCATGCGGTAAGCTATTTCCATCTAAACTATAACCTTGCTCAGTTAGAGGGTCAGTAATAGTACATGCAAAACAACCAGAAGCGAATAGCTCATCATCCTGCAGTTCTGTATTGTTATAGCTGAAGTTAAACGTCATATCAAACTCATCGTTTAAAACCCACTGCGTATCAACCTCAAAACCATAACCAACTGTTTTATCTGCATTTAATAATCTAGCTGTATTTCCAAATTCACCACCAACAGCTGTTAATTGCTGATCACTCATTTGGTAATAAAAAACTGTTGCATTAACACGGCCACTACCATCTAGAACATCAGATTTAATACCTGCTTCAATAGAGTTTATAGTTTCAGAATCAGCCACAGTAACATCGTCACTAAATAAAATACGGCCCTGAACGCTAGGCGCACGGAACCCATTCGCGGCGCGTACGAATAAATTTACATCATCAGAGTATTTATACGCGGCAGCTAAGTCCCATGAAACGTGGCTATCTTCAGGTGAGACTGATTTAGTTAAATCAGCAATTACAACATCTGGAGATGAATAACGAGAAGCAGTAAAATCCCTTTCATCATCAGAATAGCGAAGGCCGGCTGTAACCTCTAACTTTTCTGTTAATTGAAACTCTGTTGAGCCAAATAATGCCCAAGCAGTAGTTTCTTGATCTTGTCTAACATACCCTGTCAAAAAGTTTGCGCCTAAACCATCGTAACCGTATGTTTCTATAACTTGATCTTCTTTGTAATAAAAAGCACCAACTTGATAATTAAAATCACCATCAAAATTACTTGATAGACGTAACTCTTGAGAATATTGATCGTGCTCTGGTAATGCATCTGCAGTTTCAGAAGCTAAAAAGATAAAACCTGGGCCCATTTCAGGAGTTGGGCATCCCGGGATAAAGGTATTTCCACAACCAAAACCACCATCCACATCTGCTCGAGAATAAATTTCAGCACTTTCCCACCCAGAAATAGAAGTTAATGTATAATCATTAAAATCGTATTCTAGCTTTAGATTTGCCCCTTGACTTTCAACATTTTGCGTCGAATATTGGACAGTATCTTGAGTTATAACCTCTGGATCAAAGCCTGATACAGCGTTGTTTGTTCCGCTTTCAATAGCATTTGCATGAAAAACAATAGGAGAACCATTTAAGTCACGCGTGTGGTAGTTAAATAGAGCATTAAAATTGTCATCTTCGTACAAAAATTGTATACGCGCAGCCGTTTCCTGATAACCACCGGTGGCATCATCAATAATATTCCCTTCTAACCTATTATCAATGTAGTCGTCTCGCTCTTGCCTTAAAACAGAAACCCGCGTCGAAAGTTTATCAGTTAAGCCTGTACTTATAGCACCTTCAAAGTCTATCGAATTAAATGAGCCATACGATAACGAAGCGTACCCCTCTAAATCTTGTGTTGGTCGAGCAGAATCAATTTTAACCAAACCAGCAGGTGTATTTCGTCCGAACAATGTACCTTGAGGGCCACGTAACACTTCAACACGGCCAGTATCGAATACCGGGAAACCTTTTAATATAGGACTTTCTTGAACAATTTCGTCTACAACTAATGATACAGGCTGTGAGGAGTTAAGGTCAAAATCAGAATTACCCAAACCACGAACATAAAAACGTGGAAACGTACGACCATATGAAGATTCAACTGAGAGACTTGGAATTTTCGCATTTAAAAAGCGAATATCCATTCCTGCAGAACTATAAGCATCTAAACTATCACCTTGTAATGCTGATGCTGAAACTGGCACTTCTTGGGCGTTTTCTACACGTTTACGAGCTGTAATCTGAATAACTTCTAGTTGATTGCTTTTTTTAGCGGTATCTTCTTCAGCAGCAAAAGCCGAAACAGATGTACCAGCAGCAGATAGTAGTACTGCATTAATAATGGTCGCTATTGCAGATTTTTTTAATGATTTCATGTCGGGTATAAACCTTTTGTATGCACTCTTGTTCAACGGTTTTTTGTGTTGCGCAATGTATTCATTGCGGGCTCGTACAATTTTTCGCGTCTAGCTTTATGGCGCGCGGACCTCATCACCGAGAGTACAAAAACGGAGTAATGAGGCTGAACGAACGATGAAGATTATACCATCGTATTACAAATTTACTGCATAAATATGTACAAAAAAGTAAACTTTTTTGCAACATTTAACCTCATTTTATAGCTTTTTTACCCGCTTTTAGATGCAAAAGACTAACAATGCGGACATATGTCCTTTCTTTCAAAACCCACTTTAAAGTAGCAAACTGCGTATTTTTACAAATAAACCCAAACTAGAAACGCCCAGTTAAAACCCGTTAATGCTTGCTAAATTTTTAAGGCTAAATTCATTGAGTACGCTTTAACGCAATTTCTCCATCAATGTGAATATCGCGCTGTGGAAACGCAATCACCACATCGTGTTTTTCAAAAACAGCATAGATACTAAAACGGATATCACTACGTACTTTTCTGAGCATGGTTTCTGACTCTGCACAAACCCAAAAAATTGCATTAAACACCAGTGAGCTATCAGCAAAGTCGTCAAATAAAACAGAGGCTTTTGGATTTGTTAGTATCGCATCATGATCATCAAGTACTTGTTGAATTAACGTTTTAACTAACAATACATCGCTGCCATAAGCAACACCTACGCTAACCGAAGAGCGGGCATTACCGTCTATTAAGGTCCAGTTAGTCACTGTGTTTTCTAACAGTTGCGAATTAGGGATTAACATATGCACACCATCGTTACGGCGAATGCGGGTAGAGCGCGTATTAATAGTTTCTACTACGCCCTTTGCATTACCTACTTCTAAAAAGTCCCCAATACGAATTGGCCGCTCCCACATTAAAATCCAGCCACTAATAAAGTTATTAATAATGTTTTGCGCACCAAATCCAACCCCAATGGCTATGGCCCCTGATACAAATGCAAAGGCCGTAAGCGGAATACTTAAAACCTCTAACGAGGTGAAAATTAATATTGCGATACTCAAAATAAAATAAATGCGCGTAAATAGGTGCACCGCGTCTTGGCTGATTTTTTTTGCCAACAGTGTTTTTTTAATAAGTTTGCCAATGCGCGTTACTACAAACCACATAGCAAATAAAATTAAAGGAACTTGTATAACCTTAGCCACGGTGATGTGTACGTCGTTATAGGTAAAAATAACCAAGCTGAGATAATGTTGAATGTGTTCGAGCGTCATGTATTTTCCAAAGTATTATTTATTGTTTGTTATTTGTTCAGTAAAAATAAGTGTGGTTCAGTCTTCGCTAAGCTTAGCACGGCATAATAGTGTTAAAACGCTAAGTTAATAGGTTTAACGTTTTTGTTTAAACAATTTATTAACTCTTTATTGCACCGAGTGCTATATAAATAGTGTACAAGCACTGGAGATTACATATGTCACAACTTACTCTAAATCAAAGACTCGCTACTTTGCAGCCGCAGGTAGATTTAAATTTGTTTGAAAGCAGCCTAGATTACCGCAATAAAATTTTGTGCCTTCTTGCTGAGCAAGAACAAACACTTGCTACTATTAATAAAGAATTTGGCCAGCAATCTAATAGCTTTGGTTCTGAAAAACGCTTTGTTCTTGGCTATAACTAGCCTTTAAAAAACACACACAATACGATATTTAAGTAGCCTTACGTTTATTTTTAAGGCTACTTTTACCTCCAAATCGCATTTTTAGTAGCTAATTTGCGTTTAAATCCCGCTTAATACCGATAAACTTTATTGTATAAACGCCAAAATTTGATAAGTTAACTGGGTTTTCGACTCGAAAAGCCTATTTCGGCTCATCTTTTTATGGAGTTATTATGCGTAAAACACTGATCGCCACTACTATTGCTAGTGCCCTAATCCTATCTGCTTGTTCATCTAACGAAACTCAGAACACAGCTAAAGAGAGCGCAGCACAAGTGCAAGATATGAACGCAAACAATGTATTATTCAAACCAAGCCCATTACAATACATGGCACCAGAGTTTGATAAGTTTGGTACAAAAGACTACGAAGCAGGCTTTGATGCAGGTATTGCTCAGCACACTGCGCAAGTTCAAGCTATTGCAAACAACCCAGAACCAGCAACATTTGAAAACACACTTGTTGAGATGGAAAAATCTGGTGAGTTGTTAAACCGCGTATCTGCTGCTTTTTACAACCTATCGGGTTTAATTTCAGATGACGAATACCAACGTATAAGCAAAAAAATGGCGCCGGTATTATCTGCTCACTCTGATGACATTTACCTAAATGGTGCGTTATTTAAGCGTGTACAAACTATTTACGACAATAAAGATGCGCTTAACGCTGAAGATCAACGCTTAGTTGATTTCTACTACAAGCAATTTGTAAAAGCCGGTGCTAAGTTAAGCGATGCTGAAAAAGCAAAAATGCGTGAAATAAACGCTCAGCTTGCAGAGCTATCTACTGCGTTCTCTCAAAACATTTTAAAATCGTTTAAAGAAGACGTTATTGTTGTTACAGACAAATCTAAACTTGCTGGCCTATCTGAAGGTGAAATTGCAGGCCTTGCAGCCGCAGCTAAAAAAGCAGGCAAAGACGGCTACATGATCACCTTGGTTAATACCACTCAGCAGCCTATCTTATCAAGCCTTGAAAACCGTGAGCTACGCGAGCAAATTTTTAAAGCCTCTACAAACCGTGCTGCTAAAACTAACGGCCCTATCATTATTGAAGAAACTAACCTGCGTGCACAAAAAGCAGAGCTGTTAGGCTTTAAAGATTGGGCATCGTATGTAATGACTTCGCGTATGGCACAAACAACCGACAACGTGTACGGCATTTTAGATGATCTTGCACCAAAAGCTGTTGAAAAAGCCAAAGCAGAAGCGGCCGCTATCCAAAAAGTAATTAACGATTCTGGCGAAAGCTTTGAGCTTAAGCCATGGGACTGGGCGTTTTACGCAGAAAAAGTACGTGCTGAAAAGTACAACCTAGATCCTGCGCTAGTTAAGCCTTACTTTGAAATGAACTCTGTGATCCATGATGGTTTATTCTTCGCAATGAACAAGCTTTACGGTATCACCTTTAAAGAGCGTAAAGACTTACCTGTTTACCACGAAGATGTAACAGCGTACGAAGTATTTAACGCAGATGGCAGCGCTATTGGTTTATTTTACATGGACCCATACGCACGTGAAGGTAAGCGTGGCGGTGCATGGATGAGTGCATACGTAAGCCAAAGCGGCTTAAAAGGCACTAAACCGGTTATTTACAACGCACAAAACATTCCAAAACCAGCTGAAGGTGAGCCAACGCTAATGACCTTCGACGAAGTATCGACTATGTTCCATGAATTTGGTCATGCTGCGCACGGTTTATTCTCAAATGTTAAATACCCAAGCCTAGCGGGTACTGCTACAGCACGTGACTTTGTTGAATTTCCTTCACAGGCACACGAAGACTGGATGATTGAACCTACGGTACTTGCTAACTACGCTAAGCATTACAAAACGGGTGAGCCAATTCCACAAGCATTACTTGATAAAGTATTAGCATCGCAAAAATTCAACCAAGGCTTTGGTACTACTGAATACTTAGCAGCTGCTTTACTTGATATGGAATGGCACTCATTTGGTTCTGATAAAAAAATCAGTGATGTTCAAAAGTTTGAAAGCGATGCGCTAAAAGCACACGGTATTGATTACTACCCAGTGCCACCGCGTTATAAATCAAACTACTTTAGCCATACTTTTGCAGGTGGTTACTCAGCAGGTTACTACGCCTACCTATGGACTGAAGTATTTGCAGCCGATGCGTTTGCACATATGGAAAATAACGGTGGCCTAACCCGTGAAAACGGTGACAAGTTCCGTGAAGAAATCCTATCAAAAGGTAACAGCCGCGACTTAATGCAAAGCTACATTGAGTTCAGAGGCCAAAAACCAACGACAGACGCACTTCTTAAGCGCCGTGGTTTAGTTGATTAATAACCTCGTTTATTAATTTTAACCTTATAAAAGCCCGCTTGCGGGCTTTTATTGTTTATAACAGATAAACTAGCCACACTATAAATTATAAAAAACGACAATTATGGGCTATTTATTTGCAGTTACCCTACTTTGGGCTTTTTCATTTAGTTTAATTGGTGTGTACCTAGCAGGCCAAGTTGATGCGTGGTTTAGCGTATTAATACGAGTTGCATTAGCCACATTGGTTTTTTTACCCTTTTTAAAACCTAAACTTACCTCAAAACCACTCGCACTTAAGCTGATGCTGATAGGCGCTGTGCAACTGGGAGTTATGTACAGCTTTTACTATCACTCCTTTTTATTTTTAAGCGTACCCGAAGTGTTGCTCTTTACCGTTATGACGCCGCTTTATATAACGCTTTTAAACGATGCACTTAATAAGCATTTTAACCCTCGCTTTTTTACAGTTGCGCTTATTGCCGTACTGGGCGCGGTAGCTATTCGCTGGGAAAGCCTCAATAGTCATTTCATCATCGGTTTATTACTGGTTCAAGGTGCCAATATTAGTTTTGCCACCGGACAAGTAACTTATAAACGTTTAATGGCCACTAATCAGTTGGATGACAAAACCGTATTTGGTTGGTTTTTTATTGGCGCCTTAGTGATGGCGAGTGCTTGCTTCGCTTTATTTGGCAATACAAGCAAATTACCGAGTACACCTACCCAGTGGGGTATTTTAATATATTTAGGTATTGTAGCCTCAGGCCTTGGTTACTTTTTATGGAACAAAGGAGCAACAAAAGTAAATGTGGGAGCATTAGCCGTTATGAACAACGTGCTTATTCCTGCCGGTATTATTGTTAACGTGCTTATATGGAATAAAAATGCCGACATTATGCGCTTAAGTATGGGGGGTGCAATTATGTTAGCAGCACTGGTAATTAATCAAATAGGGACAAATAAACAGAACGTCACATCCTTGTAGCTAATTTGTCATTGAATGCGATTAGGGTTGAATAAAATAACGTTAAGGAACAAACATGAAACATCTCACCCTAATAACAAGCTCAGTAATACTTGCACTACTGAGCGGCTGCGACGACGATGTCGAAGTTGTAGAAAAAGACGTAGTCGTTACAAATACCACCGTTGAGGTTGTTGAAGTACCGACGCCTGTAATTGTTGAAGTTGCAAAAGGCGAGGCGCCTGATATTCAATTAGGTACTCGTGCCGACTACCTTATTAACGATATGGCACAGAGCGATTTAAAAACAAAATTAGAATCGTGTACGGATGGGCCATTTTACCGTACAGATTTTTCTATTGGGCATCGTGGTGCGCCAATGCAATACCCTGAGCATACCAAGGAGTCTTATATAGCTGCGGCGCGTATGGGTGCAGGTATTGTCGAGTGCGATGTAACCTTTACCAGCGACAAAGAGCTCGTGTGTCGCCACTCTCAGTGCGATTTGCACACCACCACCAATATATTAGCCATTCCTGAACTTGCCGCTAAATGCAGTGTGCCTTTTACTCCAGCTAACGCAGCAAGTGGCACGCCTGCCACCGCTAAATGCTGTACAAGCGATATCAGCCTGAGCGAATTTTTAACGCTTGAAGGTAAAATGGATGGCGCCAACACCCAAGCCACTACTGTTGGTGAATATATGCAGGGCACGCCCAACTGGCGCACCGATTTATACGCCACTAATGGAACGTTAGTAACTCATAAACAAAGTATTGAGTTATTTAAAAGCTTGGGTGTAAAAATGACCCCAGAGCTAAAATCGCCGCAAGTTAGCATGCCTTTTGAGGGAATGACACAACAGCAATACGCGCAAAAAATGCTTGATGAATACACGCAATTGGACGTACCAAGCAGTGATGTGTACCCGCAATCGTTTAATCTCGATGATGTGAAATATTGGATAAATAACAACCCCGACTTTGCAAATCAAAGCGTATATTTAGATGGCCGTGACAGCGAAGCGGGCTTTGATCCAAGTAACCCTGAAACGTGGCAACCAAGTATGGAAGAGTTAGTAGCCGATGGCGTTAAAATATTAGCGCCCCCTATTTGGATGATGCTCACCATAGACAACGAAAGTAATATTGTCCCCTCACAATACGCCATTGACGCAAAAGCTGCAGGGCTTGAACTGATAGCATGGAGCCTTGAGCGCTCGGGGCCTCTTAACGAGGGCGGTGGCTACTACTATCAATCAATCGCCGATGTTATCGATAACGATGGCGACATGATGACGGTGGTTGATGTACTCGCGCAGGATGTTGGGGTTATGGGTATATTTTCGGATTGGCCCGCGACCGTAAGCTACTACGCAAGTTGTAATAAAATGCCTGCAAGCATTTAAAAAACCAGTATCAGTGGTCGTTTATTTTTTTGCGCTCAGTTACCATAACTTTATTAATTATTTAACTGAGCGCTTTTATGATAATCCAACACCATAATACCGACCTAGCCACCCCAACAGGCTTAATGCGTACTACCGTTTACCGCCCACAAGCAGCTGGCCAATACCCAAGTATTATTTTTTACTCGGAGATTTTTCAGCAAACCGCGCCTATTGCGCGCAGCGCTGCTATTTTAGCAAGCCACGGCTTTGTTGTGTTAGTGCCTGAGGTATTTCATGAGCTAAACCCGATTGGTACTGTACTTGCGTATGATGACGCGGGTAAAGATAAAGGCAATGCCGATAAATGGCAAAAGCCACTTGAGCACCACGACAGCGACACACATGCACTCATCGACTTTGTACAAAGCCAAGATTACTGCACTGGCACAGTAGGCGCCATGGGTGTGTGCATTGGTGGGCATTTAGCTTACAGAGCCGCATTAAACCCACACATAAAAGCCGCATTTTGTTTATACGCCACCGATATTCATAGTGATACCTTAACGGCTAATGCAGGTAACAATTCGTTTGAACGCATGGCTGATATTCAAGGTGAAATACACTTTATTTGGGGTAAGCAAGACCCACATGTACCGCAACAAGGCCGAAGTAAAATTTACCAGCAATGTGTAGCCACGGGTATTAACTATCACTGGCAAGAAGTAAACGCACAGCATGCGTTTATGCGTGATGAGGGCGAGCGTTACGATGCCGCGCTTGCAATTACTATGTACCAACAAGCGGTTGCATTATTTAATCGTACTTTGTAATTAAGTGCGGTTTTACGTGCTTTTTAGCATGCCCAGTGCAGTATGCTGTTTAACAAAATAGGCTTTTAAATAATCAATAAACAACCTGAGCTTTTTGGAGCCTGCCGCCCCAGGTGGAAACACGCCATAAAGCTCAATATCTTTTGTTTTATAATCATCGAGTATTATTTCTAACAGCCCTGCTTGCACTTTAGGCCACGCATCATACAACGGAATGCGCCCAAGCCCGTGCCCTGCCTCTACAAACGCGGTACGCGCTGCGGCATTATTGGTGCTTATGCCGCCTTGTAGTATTACATCGTATTTTTTGCCCTCTTTGCTAAGGGTTAATGTTTTACTGCTAAGTTGGTACACCACCCATTTATGTAAGGCTAATTCAGCTGGCGTTTTAGGTTTGCCAAAGTGTTCAAAATACTCAGCTGAGCCACAAATACAGGTACTCATGGTGGTTAGTTTAGTGGCTTGTAAGTTTGAGTCACTTAAAGCGACCCCACGAATAGCAATATCAAAGCCGTTTTTTATAATATCAACCACATCATCGGTTAGTTGCAGGTCTATTTCAATTTTGGGGTATTGGCGTTTAAACGTATTAATTGCCGGCACAATTAGTTGCATGCCTACATTAACGGGGCAGCTAATTTTTAATACTCCTTGTGGCTCACTTTTAATGTTTTCTATTTGCTGATTAGCTGCGTTTGCTTGTTCTGTGATCACTCTACAGCGCTCATAATACGCAATGCCCGCCTCAGTTAGCGCCATAGTGCGGGTTGAGCGATTTAGCAGCGTAACTTCTAATTGCGTTTCTAATTTTTTAAGGTGATAACTTACCACCGCACGCGTTAACCCCAACTGCTTTGCAGCCGCGGTTAAACTGCCCTGCTCGACAATTTGCGCAAATACCACCATGCTTTTAAGTTGCTCAAACGACACTTTCATCACAAACCCACCAATGATTATTCAACCCAATAATTGTATCAATAATTAAACCAATAAAGTTAAATTTATCATCGTTGTTTAAATCCTTTTAAGTGCATATAGTTATTACAGCACCTTGGTTAACACCAAGCTTTAATTTACTCACTAATCGAAGGAATATTGTTATGGCTAAAAAAATACTTATGGTACTTACCTCACATTCAGAGCTTGGCAACACAGGCGAAAAAACAGGTTTTTGGGTAGAAGAATTTGCAGCACCTTACTATGCATTTGTTGATGCTGGTGCAGAGGTAACACTTGCTTCCCCTGCAGGTGGCCAACCGCCAATTGACCCAACCAGCACGCTTTCTGACTTTGAAACCGATGCAACAAAGCGCTATGACAACGACAGCGCAGCACAAACACTTATGGCAAACACCAAAAAGTTAAGTGAAGTAAACGCCAGCGACTTTGACGCGGTATTTTACCCTGGCGGCCACGGCCCACTATGGGATTTAGTAGATAACAGCGATTCAATCTCACTTATTGAAAAGTTTGTAAAAGAGCAAAAGCCTGTAGCGGCTGTTTGCCACGCAAGTGCAGCCTTTTTAAATGTTAAAGATGCAGATGGCAATGCGCTGGTAGCTGGTAAAAAAGTAACAGGCTTTACTAACTCAGAAGAAGCCGCCGTGCAATTAACAGACGTAGTGCCATTTTTAGTTGAAGATGAACTCATTAAAAAAGGCGGCGATTATCAAAAAACCGACGACTGGGGCGTATTAGCGCTCGAAGATGGTTTAGTGATTACAGGCCAAAACCCAGCAAGTTCAGAGCTTGCTGCGAAAAAACTATTAACTAAACTAGGTTAAAATAACCCCTGTGCGCGGCGTATAACGCCGCGCTTATTAAATCGCTTTTAATAGCGAAAACATACTCCTATACTGGTACAAAACAATCCTACTAAAGCGTTTATATGCCAACTACCCCATCATCATCTTCACTAATAACCAGTACGCGATTTGCAATATTTAGCGTAGTTTTTATATGCCTAATACTACAAGTGATCAATAGTTTACCTGGCATTACGCTTAATGGTTTAGGTATTTACCCTCGCAGCGTTCAAGGGTTAATCGGCATTTTATGCGCCCCATTTTTACATGGCAGCTGGTGGCACTTTGCTAGCAACATGTTGCCTTTTGCTGTACTTAGCTGGCTAATTTGCCAATACAGTGTAAGACGCTTTTATACCGTGTTTGTATTTACAGCGTTAATTGGCGGGCTATTAGTGTGGGCCTTTGGTCGAAGTAGTTTTCATGTTGGGTTAAGCGGCGTTATTTATGGTTTATGGGGATTTATACTGTGCTATGGCGTGGTTAGGCGCTCGTTTAAGTCTATTGTTATTGCCCTAGTAGTGGCAGTGCTTTACAGCGGATTTATTTGGGGCGTGCTACCACAACGCTTTCATGTCTCGTTCGAAAGTCACCTTTTTGGTGCGTTAAGTGGTTTCTTTTTAGGGTATAAACTTGCCAAAGCAGATAAATTAAAAGCACGATAATTTTTTCATTGCCTTTAATTAATTTTTTACGCCCCCAGCTTGTTATCTATGAGTATATAAATTAATTACATTTTTAAATTGAGGTTATTTATGAGTAATGAACACGAATACACGCCGCCTAAAGTTTGGACGTGGGACAGCGAAAGTGGTGGTAAATTTGCTAATATTAACCGCCCTATTGCCGGCGCCACTCATGACAAAACCTTAGACATTGGCAAGCATGCGTTTCAACTTTATTCATTAGCCACGCCTAATGGCCAAAAAGCGACCATTATGTTTGAAGAGTTATTAGAGCTTGGCCTAACCGATGCCGACTACGATGCCTATTTAATTAACATTGGCGAAGGCGACCAATTTGGCTCAGACTTTGTTGATATTAATCCAAACTCTAAAATTCCTGCGCTAATGGATCACTCTACCACGCCACCAACACGCATTTTTGAGTCGGGTTCAATTTTACAATACTTGGCAGAAAAATTTGATGTGCTAATCCCAAAAGATTTTAAAGCCAAGACCGAGTGCCGTAATTGGCTATTTTGGCAAATGGGTTCAGCGCCTTATTTAGGTGGCGGATTTGGTCATTTTTATAGCTACGCACCAACAAAAATGCAATACCCAATAGACCGTTTTACTATGGAAACTAAACGCCAGCTCGATGTATTAAATCGCCACTTAAGTGAAAACGAATACATGGCGGGTAGTGAATATTCTATTGCCGACATTGCCATTTGGCCTTGGTATGGCTCGTTGGTGCTTGGAAAATTATACGACGCCGCTGAGTTTTTAGATGTTGCCTCTTACACTCATGTAATGCGCTGGGCAGAGCAAATAGCAAAGCGTCCCGCTGTTAAACGTGGTCAACGTGTTAATCGCACCTGGGGCCCTGAAGAAGAGCAACTTAGCGAACGACATAACGCCAGCGACTTTTAATCTAATAGCCCATAACAAGACATTGTGTTATGGGCATTTTTTTATTTAAAATCTGCATTTTCCCTGTCATTAAACTATATTTATTATTGTGTTTTTATAAAATGTAACCTGCTTTACCCGCATTACTTTTCATAAGGCTTTAATGAGTGCAATATAAAAATTTAAATAGTGATGAACGCAGAGAAGCCGTAAAACTTTTATATTCTAATGCTTTATCTGGCATTGGTGTTTCGGCGTTAGTTAGTTTTGTACTTGTATTTGCATTTGACCTAACGGATGAGAGAACAAATCAAGAAAAAATAATTTGGCTTTTTTTTATGCTGGTTGTTTTGGCAGCAAGGCTAATGGATGTTATTTACTTTAACTACACCAAAGAAGTTAACCAGCCTTTTAATGCAAATAGCTTTTTAAAACGCTTTTCGGTGGGCTGTATAGCAACCGCGATTTCGTGGTCATGTTACGCACTGTGGTTTCATAAAAGCTCATCCACCGTTGAAATTACCACCACAATAGCTATTTTGTCGGCATTTGCTGGTGGCTCAGCCAATTTGCTCTCGGGTAGTCGCTTTACCTCGGTGTGTTACAGCATTATTTTATTAATGCCTTACTCTATAGTACTAACCTTATCTGATGACTATTACCACTATGTATTAGGCTTTTTGGGCATTACTTTTTCGGCAATTATGGTCGCCTCTTCTTATAAGTCGGCCACATTTACCCAAACAGCCATAAAATTACGAAATCAAAACCGCGAACTACTTAACGAAATGGAAAGCAAAGTAGAAACACGCACAGAAGAAATTTACCGTTTATCAAACACTGACCCACTAACAAGTTTATTAAACCGTACCGCTTTTTTAAAAGTGGCAAATAAACAGCTGGCAGATCACCCCGAGGAAAAACTCGCTTTACTGTTTGTAGACTTAGATGGCTTTAAGCAAATTAATGACTCTATGGGTCATAAAGTTGGCGACCAAGTACTTAAAGAAATAGCCGAGCGACTCACTAACGTTTGCACCCGGCACTTATACAAATGCCGCTGGGGCGGAGATGAATTTTTAATTTTAACAACCTATGAGGATGAACAAGACTTATTTGATTTTGCCAAAAAGGTTATTAAAAGCATTCGTGCCGAGCATGAACGATATAAATACCAAAGCTGGGTATCTGCCACTATTGGCATAGCGTTATTTCCTGAGCATGAGGGCGATTTAAGCGCGTTAATTCGTTCAGCAGATTTAGCTATGTACCATCAAAAACGTATTGCCAAAGGCTGCGTAAATATTTACAACAACGACTTAAAGCGCCAACAAGAGCGCGAACAATTGCTCAGTAAACGCTTGGCAAGTGCAATAAAGGACAACGGCTTGCGGTTAGTGTTTCAGCCTATTGTGGATAGCCAAACAGCGAAGGTGACCTCGTTTGAGTCACTTTTACGCTGGCAATTAAATGACGAAGCGATATTTCCTGATGAATTTATTGCCATTGCCGAGCAATACAACCTCATAACCGAACTTGGCTTATGGGTGATTGAGCAAGCGTGTGTGCAAGCTTGCACGTTTAAAAACGTACAACCCCCTATTGCTGTTAGCGTTAATGTATCTGTAATACAACTTCAAGACCCTGATTTTGTCACTAAGGTTGTAAATATCGTTGATCAATACGGTGTAAAGCCAGAAAACCTGCACCTTGAAATCACTGAATCTGTGTTTGCTGAGGATAAGCTCACCTTTTTAGCAGCAGTAAAAGAACTGCAAAAACAAGGATTTTGTATTTCTATTGACGACTTTGGTACTGGGTACTCTTCCTTGTCGAGCATGTTAGATATTGGTGTAGACATAGTAAAAATAGATAAAAGTTTCATTCAAAACATGGATAAGCGAGGCTTAAGTATAATTCATGCGATTGTGCAAATGGCCTCAACACTTGATTTTATAGTAGTTGCAGAAGGTGTAGAAACCCTAGAGCAAGCCAACATGTTAAAAGAAATTGGCGTGTCTCACCTACAAGGTTATTACTTTTCTAAACCTATGGAACAACACTTTGTAGATTCGTACCTCAAAGAGCAAAACAAATTGTGTAGCTAGCAGTATGAAAAAACTCACTAAAGAGCAAGTCTATAAACGCCTTAACAACGATGAAGACGCACGCGCTTGTAAAGACATAAACGAAGATGAATGCAAAGAAGTGGCCGGTAACTTTATTCTTTTATTAACAAGTCAGCTTTTTAGTAAGTTTGCCGATGCCCTCCTCAACCCTAAAGTCACTCTGCCTTGGTTAATGCAAAGCTTAAACGTGCCAAGCGCGTTTATAGCGTGGCTGGTGCCTATAAGAGAATCTGGCTCTTTATTACCACAATTAGCGATAGCCAATATTATCCGTAAAATCTCTGTAAGAAAGTGGGTATGGGTTTGCGGTGCATTTGCCCAAGCTTTATGTATTGGCGCTATGGTTGGTGTTTCATTTGTGTTAGAAGGCGCTCAGGCTGGCTATGCAATTTTAGCTCTGCTGGTGCTCTTTAGCCTCGCCCGCGGGTTTAATTCTATTGCTGCTAAAGATGTCTTAGGTAAAGTTATTCCTAAAAAAAAGCGGGGCAATATAAGTGGCCTGGCGGCAAGTATAGCTGGCTTTGCAACACTCACCTTTGGTTTAATGATGTGGTTTTTTTCGGGGCAAAAAGAGCAAAATACGGTATTAATTGCGCTGTGTTTAGGCGCCGTTTTGTGGGTTATTGCTGCACTTTTTTATAGCCGCATAAACGAATACAAAGGGGCGACACAAGGCGGTAAAAATGGCTTTTTAAATGCGCTAAGTAAATTAAAGCTGCTTTATCAAGATAAACAATTTGCACACTTTGTAATTACCCGCGCCTTTTTACTTTGCTCAGCCCTAAGCGCGCCTTTTTATATTATTTTAGCAAGCTCTCAGCAGTTTGAATTTTCATTATTGGCAGTATTTTTAGCCGTGTCTGGCTTAGCAAGTTTAATTTCTGGGCCAATATGGGGAAGACTCAGCGATTTTTCTAGCCAAAAGGTGCTTGTATTAAGTGCGTTGCTTGTCACCATAAACGGCGTGAGCGTGTTTGTAATAGCCACATGGTATAGCCAGCTGTTTGAATATGCTTGGGTAATACCTGGTTTTTATTTTTTGCTTTGCATTGCTCATCAAGGCGTACGGCTCGGGCGTAAAACCTATTTAGTAGATATGGCACAAGGCAATAAACGCACTGATTACGTGTCGGTTAGTAATACTGTAATAGGCATTTTGCTTTTAATGTTAGGCAGTATAGGGCTTTTAGAAGCATTTTTATCAACCGCACAGCTTATTTTGTTGTATAGCCTGCTCGGTTTGTTAGGTGCTATTAGCGCGATTTTTTTGCCTCAAGCGGAGTAATACCAATGCGCAATAATACGTGATCAATTAAGCGAATTGGTAAATTAAAAAAGCCCAACAAAATAATTGCCGAGCTTTGGACTTAAGACCTAAGGATAAACAGTCAGCTTTACCTCAAGTTATAACACCTAAGCAGTTACATTCAGCAATGAATCGCCTTCACTTAAACCAAATTTTTCTTGTACTGAAGACAAGATAGACTCTTTATCTTCATCAGATAGCTGGCTTGAATACTCAGTTAATAACTCATCTAAGTAGCTAACCACTTCGTCAGTATCAACAGATTCTAGAGAGTTTTGCGGCGGCGGTGGCGGGCGCTGCCCTTCAGGGCGTCCTGCATCGCCAATACTTTTAGCGTCAAAATCAAGTTCGCTCATTAAATCAGCCAACTCTTTTGTCGGCGAGATCCCCTGCTCTTCAAATGCAGCTTGAATACTTTGCGCATCTTCCGTGCTTAGGTTTTGTGCATCAAATTCTGCAAGTGTTTCTTTAACAAACTCAGTTTGCTCTGAAGTTAAAGCGCTTACTTGGCTAGATTGTTGAGTCATAAAACTCGCTGAACTACCAATACTGTTGATCATATTTTTCTCCCTTAACGTGAGCGGCGTGGTGGCTTGTGTTCACTTAATTCTTGTTCGCTAATTTCGCCATTCCCATCGGCATCTATTTCGTCAAAAATAGTTTGCGCATCGCCTTGCGGTGGTGCACTTTCGCTAAATTCTGCAAGGCTAATCACACCGTCACCATCTGCATCTATGCTTGAAAAGTCAGGTTTAGGTGGTGGGTTATCACCTCCTCTGGCTGCAACATTGGCTGAAAAAGCCATTGATAATAATGCAGCAACAGCAAAAGTAGAAAAATGCTTCATCGTGGTCACCTTGGGTTAAATATTAATAAAGGGTATGAATATAAAGTACGCTTAAAAAACGCAAACATTGTGCAAACAATAAGGAAATAAAAATAAATCCGATTTTTATCATGTTATTTTTACCTTATTCGGTATTTCGGTTATTGTGATAACTAATTACTTAAAACCACTTTCAACACCTGTTTTGAGAGCTAACATACTAAGGACTTATTAACATACATGTTTAATCTTCCAATTTTTCTAGTTGTATCGCAGTGAAAATACCTAAACGCCTCCAGCCACTCGTTGATGATGGCCTAATTGATGAAGTGATAAGCCGCTTAATGAGCGGTAAAGAAGCGGATGTATTTGTGGTACGCAGCGGTGGCGAAATTCGCTGTGCTAAAGTCTACAAAGATGCCGTTAAACGCAGCTTTAAAAAGGCAGCTCAGTACCAAGAAGGCCGAAAAGTAAGAGGCGGACGCCAAGCCCGCGCCATGTGTAAACGCTCTAGTTATGGGCGGCAACTAGAAGAAGAAATTTGGCAAAATGCAGAAGTAGACGCGCTTTCACGTTTATCACGCGCTGGCGTCAGAGTTCCTGATACTTATTACTGTATTGATGGTGTGTTGTTAATGGAGCTTGTGTGCGATGAAGACGGAGATGTTGCTCCACAGTTAGGGCATGTGACCCTTACACAGCAAGACGCTATTGAGCAGTACAGTATGATGGTTCATTATATTAAATTAATGCTGTGCGCTGGTATTATCCACGGTGACTTATCAGAATTTAACGTACTTGTTGATAGTAAAGGGCCTGTAATTATTGACCTTCCACAAGCTGTAAACGCCGCAGCCAATAACAGTGCGCAAGCAATGTTTACGCGCGATGTAAACAACATACGTCGTTATTATGCGCAGTTTGCACCTAGCCTATTAAACACTCATTACGCTAAAGAAATGTGGGCACTGTTTGAAGAGGCCAGCTTAACGCCAAACACTGTGCTCAGTGGAGAATTTGAAGACAGTAACGAATCTGCAGACGTAGATGCGGTACTCGATGAAATACAAGCGGCCGAATACGAAGAGTTCGACCGTTTAGAGCGTATTAAAAACGCTGACGATGAGTAAAACTGCGCTCACGTTTAGCTATTGAGGGTGAACAAACCGATAGCCCACACCGTAAACCGACTGAATAACGCTGTCGGTTTGCGTTACTTCATCCAGCTTTTTACGTAACTTTTTTATGTGGCTGTCTATAGTACGGTGGCTAACTATACGTTGGTCTGCGTACATGGTGTCCA
Source organism: Pseudoalteromonas sp. UBA6610 (assembly GCF_002433295.1). Classification (NCBI taxonomy): domain Bacteria; kingdom Pseudomonadati; phylum Pseudomonadota; class Gammaproteobacteria; order Alteromonadales; family Pseudoalteromonadaceae; genus Pseudoalteromonas; species Pseudoalteromonas sp. UBA6610. The sequence continues at coordinate 52,155 of NZ_DJHW01000030.1, forward strand.
TTAAGCTATCGCGTGAATAGATTCTGTTAGGGTTTGAATACAAAGGCTTAAATAGCTGAAATTCAAAATTAGTAAGTTCTATACTGCTATTTTTATAATTTACACTGTAAGTACTTTCATCCAGTGTCATGGCATTATTTACCGGCTCTTTTGTGGTATTCACACGCCTTAAAATTGCTTTTACACGCGCCACCAGCTCAGCATAACTAAACGGTTTGCAAATGTAGTCATCGGCGCCTAGTTCAAGTCCGAGTAACCGGTCAATCTCCTCCACCTTTGCCGAAACCATAATAATGGGCACATTAGAAAACTTTCTTATCGCTTTGCACAGCTCTATACCGCTTTGCCCTGGCAACATAATATCTAATAAAATAACACTTGGCTTATTACTTTCAAGCCAGCTAAGTACTTCATCACCATGATGAATAAGGTGCGTTTGATAATGATGACTTGTTAAAAAGTCGCTCATTAAATTGGCAAGTTTTATTTCATCTTCAACAATGAGTATTTGCTCACTCATATTTATCCTCTACTGAACTAATAAGGGTAATTTAATAACAATGCCAAGCCCGCCAATACTGGCTTTTTCGGCTGATATTTCGCCATTATGACCTTTAACAATATGCTGACAAATAGACAAACCTAAACCAGAGCCACCCTCTTGGCGATTGCGAGAGCTGTCTACACGGTATAAATATTCAAACAAGTGCAATAAATGCGTTTGCTCAACGCCTATCCCGTTGTCCTCTATTATAAGCTCTAAATAGGCTTGGCCTTTAATATTTACGTTATTGGCACTTAAAGAAATAGTTGAGCACTGGGCGTAATGCACCGCATTCATTAATATATTATCTAGCAATTGCAGTATACGTGTTTTATCTGCGTTTACTGTGGTGTTGTTAGCACTATTAAGAAGGTAAAAATTAATAGCGTGCTGCTCAAAAATAACGTGATACTTTTGCTCTATGGAGTTAAGTAAAAAGCCTACATCGGTAGGTTGCATGGTGTAATGCATGCCGCCTAGTTCTGCGCTGTTTAACATGTGTAGGTCGTCAATCAAGCGCTTTAAATGCAGCGCTTCATCGTTAGCAGAACTAATATTTTTATTGTTTGGTTCACGTATCCCAAGCAACATAGCTTCGAGCTCACCGAGTAAAATGCTCATGGGCGTTCTTAGTTCATGAGAAATATTAGCTAACCAGCGTTTACGTACTTGCTCATCTTTAGCGAGCGTAAAGGCCAAGGTATTAAAATCTTCACTAAGCTGGCCCAGCTCGTCTTTTCTATCTAATAAAAGTTTGGTGCTGTACTGCCCTTTGGTTAGCTTATGCATACCACTGGCAATTTGCTTTACAGGGCCAACTAAATGCCTTGCCAGTAAAAAAGACAACAGTAAGGTAAGTAGCCCTGCGGTTAACGCAATAAGCCATAAATAGTTAGTTTGTTGCTTTAAAAAATCCAGCTCGTACCCATCTGCTAGGCTTTTTCTTTTTGAAACAGCAAGGTAAGCAATTGTTTTACCTTCAAGCTCTATGGGCGTTTTAATGTACTTTAAATCCTCAAATAATTTACCAAAAATACGCTGCTGGTTTTCATCCAGTAGTGCATAGTGCGCGGCATGCTCGGGCGGTGGGCGTCGATCTTGTTGCGCCATATGCTGTGGGGGTCTGGGTCTGCGTTCACCGCGAATTTCTGGGCGCTGTGGCATATCGCGTAAACTAGGTAAAAACTGGCTTGATTGCAATTGCGATTCAACCAACCTTAAAAAGCGCTGATCGTTACCTATAATTTTATCCCACGAGGGAGTTTGCGCGTATTTATTAGCCAGCTGTACCGCTAATGGCTCTAATGCTTTTACTTCTTTGGCGTTTACAAAATCAATAATACCTTGGCCAATACTGTACTGAATAAGCACAACAAGCCCCGCAATAATGCTAAAGGTGAAGCTAAATAATATTAAAAAAAGTTTGTTATGAATTTTCATTTATTTTTTATAAACCTGACTCTAAAAGCATTTGAGCTGTTATTTATTGCGTATTTTTTACTGCTAAAACGTATTATTAAAGGCTCTAAGCACTTTAAAGAATAGTCTGTAATACCAATTGTATTAATTGCGTGTTCTATTATAGCGACTTATAAATAGCGCCTTTAATAACAACGTATAACGTTAACAAGTAAAAGTGCAAACAATGTGCATTATATAAAAAATTACGCTCAAAAAAGGCGACCTAAGTCGCCTTTGTTATTAATCGTTTTTTAAATGCTTATCAAAAAAATCGAGAAACGCTTGTAACGTTTTAATTCTATGCGGCTGATAAGACAAATAATGATCGCCATCTTCTAGCTCAATGTAAGTAACATCTTTATCTTCGTCATCTAGTTCATCTTCCATTTCTCTACTATGGTAAATAGGGACAACACTGTCATCGCTACCATGCACAAGTAAAACAGGTTTGTTAATTGATTTAGCAAAATTAACCGGCGAATTGGCCTCTAACTTATCGCTATTTGTTCCAAACTGCTTTCGTACTATGTCTTTGTTTGTAAAGTGTCGGGCTTTACTCACAATATGCTCAAGGTCAGTTACCCCTGCAAAACTTGCCGCACATTTAAATGTTTCAGGGTGTTTAATAACAGCCATTAAGGCGGCGTATCCACCATAGCTTGCGCCACCAATACAAATTTTATCTGGCTGAGCAATCCCTTGGTCTATTAACCAGTTAGCTCCATCTTGTAAGTCATCTTGCATGGCTAAACCAAAACCTTGGATCGACTGCATTAAAAAGTCATAACCATAACCACTTGAGCCACGAAAGTTAGGCTGTAACACGGCATAACCATTATATGCCAGTAGCGCAGTCCAATAGTCAAAGCCTGCATAGTCTCGCGCCATAGGTCCACCATGTGGAAATATAATAGTGGGTAACTTATCGCCTTTCTCATAGCCAACAGGCAGCGTTAAGTAGCCTTCTATAATAAGCCCGTCACGTGCTTTATAGCTGATGTGCTCTTTACCGGCGTATACGCTTTCGTTAATGTGTGGGTAAACGTCTGCAAAAAATGTTAAATCACCTCGCTTTCTGTCACCTAACATGTAGGCGCCTGATGTTTTATCTGAGCTGACATAAAGTACATATTTTTGCTGATCGTCGCTGGTGCTAACAATATCCATTTCAAATGAATCTTTAGGTAGTGATGCTCGTAAAGAGCGATGTAGCTTGTCTAAGTCTTCATCCCAATACGCAATACCATCTTCTAAATGCGAATGCGTAAAGCCTGCCACTTCGCCAGTTTTACGGGAGTAAAAAATATCGCCATCTACATCGTACTTGTCGTCGCTAAAAATGAGCTCACGTTTGTTAGTTGATAGATTAAGCTTAAATAATGCATCACGCCCTTCATGTAGCGCAGTGATGTATAAAAAGTTAGGGTCTTTATCAAAGCCAAGTATCGAAATGCTTTGCTCACTAAATACTTCGTAGCTAAATAGTGTTTGCCACGACTCATTTTGCTCGTTGTACAGCTCGTAAGTAAATTGTGTTTCATCCATTTTTTTAGCAATACGAACCTTGCCTTGTCTATCAGCAAACCAACTGGTTACATCTGCACGAGCACGTTGTATTTGTTTTTTGCGTAAGGTAGTTAGGTCAAGTTCATACACAGCAGGGGTATTGGCTATTTTAAAATCGCCCTGCACGAGTATTTTATTTTCTTGCTCCGGTAAAAAGCTAATAATTCGGTCAGAAAACTGAGGCTGCTTTTCATCACGCGTGTTGTTTGCTCTAAAAGCCAGTTTTATTCCTTTATCATCACTTAGATTATACGAATACATTAATGTAGACGCATACTTAACCCCACCAAATTGATATTTAATGTATCGTGCGCCCAATAACAAAACATCATTATTTGCCCAACTAAACCAGTCAAAAAATACAGTGTGGTTATCCGATTTAATAATCGGCTTGCCCTTGCCTGTTGTAAGGCTTTGCACCATTAAAACTAAATCGCCATCAAGGTTTCTAACATACGCAATGTTATTTCCATCTGGTGAGAGCTTAACTTGGCTTATGCTTTTTAAGCCTGCAAACGCTTCTATGGGTAGCTTTTTATCAGAGGCTGATAGGCAGCTAAAACTAAGTAGGGCAAATACTAAAGTGAGGTAAAGTTTAGACATTCAATATCCATTTGTTTTTATAAGTAACGCTTAATGAGTTAACAGTAAGTGTATAAAGTTAATCTGTTATTTTACAATTATGGCCGCTTTAGTACAAATTTATCTTTAGTAGAGCTAAAGTAGTCTCCACCCATTTTACCTACGCTGTTTAATCGCGTGGGGTCTATATAGCCATTCACTAACACGTTATCGTCAATATAAATCCCCACCACGTTGAGTAGCATAACTTTGCCGCCACCTGGTTCGTCGCTTATCTGAATAACGTCTCTTAAAGTGCACTCGTATCTTACTTTAGCCGCTGCGGCGCCTGGGGATGTTACGTGTGTACTGGCGATTGTTTCAATATTTGCCGCCTCAAATTCACTCACATTATGTGGATAATTAGCGCAGCTTTGATTCATTTTCTCTACTAGCTCTTCACTAACAATATTAACCACGCAGTTGTTAGTGGCTTGAAGGTTTAAAAGCGTGTCTTTATTGGCTTTGTCGCGTGGGTTTACTTGGGTCACGCTCAGCACTGGCGGGTTACAGCTGGCCACTGTAAAAAAAGAGTACGGGGCAATATTAGCAACCCCCTCCTTACTAAGTGTGCTTACCCAAGCAATAGGCCGTGGGCTAATACCCCCCACTAAATACGAGTAAACATTGTGCTGCGTGTTTTGCGTTAAATCTAAAAACATAATTTTCCTTTATACGTCGTACTGCAAATCGTAAAAGCGCTGTATTGCGTACAGTATTTCATAACTGCAGCCACTTTTTTAAATATGCGCAAAAAAATAAACATAGTGTGGTTTAAACGCGATTTACGCCTTAGCGACCATCAACCACTTAAAAATGCATTTAGTGATGATTTACCCACGTTACTGCTATACAACTTTGAGCCACTAATGCTTGAGGATGCACATTATAATGCGCGCCATTGGCGTTTTGTTTATCAATCAATAGGCGAAATAAATCAGCAGCTAACTCGCTATAAAGCAACGCTGTATATTTTTAACCAAAACATGCTGACACTGTTAAACACGCTTAATCAAACATACCAAATAGCAAACATATTTAGCCATCAAGAAATTGGTTTAAACAATACCTTTGAGCGCGATAAAGCCGTGGCTACATGGTGTAAAGCTAACAAAGTTAACTGGCTTGAGTCACAAACGGGCGGCGTTATTCGTGGCAAAAAAAACCGTAAAGATTGGAACGCACGCTGGCAACAAACAATGCAGGCTCCTATTGCTATTCCTAATTGGAAAAACATAAAAACCATTACACTTAATAACTACCAAACACCTAAATTGCCCGACAGCTACACGCAAAATGATGACAACTTTCAAGTAGGTGGGCCTTTAACTGCGCACACAATATTGCAAAGCTTTTTTGCTGAGCGCGGTAAGGGATATCAAAAAGGCATATCTAGCCCCAGCTTAAGCCGTATTCATTGCTCTAGGCTTTCGCCTTATTTAGCGTGGGGTAATATTAGCCTTAAACAAGTTTATCAAACCGCTATTGATGCATACCATGCAAAACACCCAAGCAAAAAAGGCTGGAAGCGCCCGCTTGCTGCATTTGTATCGCGTTTGCATTGGCACTGCCATTTTATGCAAAAGTTTGAAAGTGAGAGTACGATGGAATTTAAAGCGCTCAATGCGGGGTATCATCAGTTCCCCTATAGAAACGATGACAACGTACAACACGATATTAAGCGCTGGGCACAAGGCCAAACGGGTATACCCATTATTGATGCCTGTATGCGCTGTTTAAAAACCACGGGCTATATTAATTTTAGAATGCGCGCTATGTTGGTTAGCTTTGTAACGCATCATTTAAATATAAGCTGGCAGCAGGCAAGCTTACCTTTGGCAAATTACTTTTTAGACTTTGAACCTGGCATTCATTACCCACAAATACAAATGCAGGCCTCAGTTACGGGCATTAACACCATTAGGCATTACAACCCAATTAAGCAATCTGAAGATCAAGACCCAACCGGCGCTTTTATTAAAAAATGGTGCCCCGAACTTGAAAAGCTGCCGATAGAATATTTACACGAGCCTTGGCAACAAACACCAATGGAAGCGCTGTTTAACGACTTTAAACTTGGTGAAGACTACCCCGAGCCAATGCTTGATTTAACTCAAGCCTCTAAACAAGCACGCGAACGTTTATGGCAATATCGCGAGCGCACCGATGTTAAACGTGCAATTCCTAACATATTAAAAAAGCATGTAGGGCTTACTCGTACACACAAAAACACCGCAAAAAGTAATTAATATGCCACATAAAAAAAGTCACTTACCACAAAAAATGTGCCCTGTTTGCAACAAGCCTTTTGCGTGGCGTAAAAAGTGGCAGCGCGATTGGGATAACGTTATTTACTGCTCAGAGCGCTGTAAACGTAATAAAAAGTAAAAGGTATTAATCCTTTATGCAATGCGTGAGCTGGCGTCTATTTTGCAATGGTATGAATAACTCGGCTTTTAAGGCTGTATTTAGGTGTTTTATGTAAATAGCACTTACTCAGCCTGAAAAGCTTACATGCAACGCAAGGAGAAGATGATGACGATTAAAAAAACGGCAAACTCAACCTGGTCAGGCGATATTAAAACAGGTAAAGGCAGTATTTCTACACAAAGCGGCGCACTTGATAAACAACCATTTGGTTTTAATACTCGCTTTGAAGACGAGCCTGGTTCTAACCCAGAAGAATTAGTGGGAGCTGCGCACAGTGCCTGCTTTAGTATGGCGCTTTCGCTTGCACTTGGCGATGCCGGTTTTAAAGCCGATAAAATTGATACTAAAGCCACCGTAAGCCTTGATGAGGTTGATGACGGCTTTGCAGTCACCCATATAGCGCTTGAAGTAAACGCACGTATTAAAGATATTGCTAACGAGCAATTTCAGGCATTGTGTGAGCAAACTAAAAAAAGCTGCCCTATTTCAAAGCTACTTAATACCGAAATTTCCCTAAACGCAACGCTCGACTCAACCGCATAAAACGTAATTTTTAAACCTTACGGTTTTACGCGTTAAGCCAGGTAACCTGTTACTTGGCTTAACACTCATCCCTAACCTTTTTTGAGTTATTTGAATTTAATAGCTCATTTAGCAATGCAATGCCCATCCCTAAAGCAGGCCAAACTACCCATAAATTATTTGGCGATGTAATTAAGTTTATCGCAGTCAAAAATACCAAAGCCACAAAGTAACGTTTTAAATTATCAAAAAATGCTGGTGTATTCATGTTTGCTCTCCTCTTAAAATGTAAGGTTATTATTGCCTTAATTTTTAAGCCTGAAAGGTGCTATTTGTCATCAGTTAATATGACATTAGTCATAAATTTATAGCAGCCCCTTCAAGCGCATCTCTACAAATACTTATACAAACATACAGTTACTTACAATTATTTAAATGTATTTTAAAGAGTATTTAATATAATACCTTTTCTAGATACACCTATTTAATTTTAAGAAAGGATACTTATGCGCTACTTAATGCCACTCTCTTTGCTTGCACTTAGCTGTACAGCATCAGTAAACGCCGAACAATCAGCGTCAAAGCAATGGTTTAATACAATTAACTACGCAAAAATAGATTCACGCTATTACAGCGATAATGTGTACGGATTATCTACGCATTATTACTTTGAAGAGCAACAAAGCTCGGGAGTGTGGGATGATTATGGCTACCTAGATACAGATAGTAATATAGGCTTAAATTACTTTAATTCAGATGGTTATAGTAGAAAAGGGATTTTTGGAGAAGGCTTTTACGGTAATGCTTTTGCAACCATAGAGCTGCCTAATATTGGCGATACTGATACCTATTCACTTGGCATAGGTTACTTATTTGCTGATTCGTTAAAAGTATCTGCACGTATGATAGATTACGAATATGGTGACACAGTTTATTTGTTTAAAGCTCAATATAATCACCAAATTAATGACACCGACTACATTGGTTTTACTGTTGAGACGGATGATGAAATAGAGTCGTGGGACTTATCATCACGTTACTTTGCTCACCTTTACGATGAACGCTACTTTACTATAAATGCTGACTATCTCGATGCTGGCGATGATTCAATTTTTAATGTGTTGGCAAATTATTACTTTAATAAGCATGTTGCAGTTGGCGTTGGTTTATACGACTCAGATTTAGTTGTTGAAGGTAAATACTTTATTAACGATAACTACTATTTTACAGCTAATTACACCGATAACGATGACTACGATATATACAATCTCAGTTTTGTAGCTCAGTTTTAGTAAATACAAAAAAGCCGCCTTGCTGGAGTCACTTCAGCTAAATAAGGCGGCTTTTATATTAAAACAGCTATAGCTTACATATTACCTAGCTCTATCATCATTGCGGTATACATACGTAAATTAAGCGCTAATTGCTCAAGCGTAATAAATTCATGCTCTGAGTGGCCGGTATAACGTTTGCCTGGCATTGAAGGGCCAAACGAGACTGCATTATCAAATAATTTTGCGTTAGTGCCGCCCCCTATTGATACAAAGTCAGCTTGTTCGTCACCTGTAAAATGTTTAAAAATATCAAGCAGCTTTTGTGCGTGCGGCGCGTTATCTAACAGCATGGGTGTACCAATAACGGTTTCAACTTTAGTAAGCGTTACGTTATTTGCAGTTTCCCATTCCTTAATCGCACTGTTTATTTGCGCTTTAAGTAGATTTTCATCTTTACCAACTGGGCGGCGCGCGTTAATGGCTAACGTTAGTGCGTTACCATCGCGTTCAATTACGGTAGGGGCTACGCTCATTGGGCCCATGAATTCATGCTCGTAGGCAATATTACCAAATTGCTTACCATGAATATCTAAGCCAATTAATTGATTTACAAATTTTATAAGCTGGCCATCGCTATTATTTTCAAGTGCTACGTCTTTAAATAGCTCGCTCAGGTGTGCAATAGCATTAACACCCGACTCTGGCTCTGATGAATGCGCAGACACCCCTTTTACAGTTATTTTTAAGCCTTCAGCTTGCTCTTCAAAGTTAAACTCAACTTCACTAAGTGTTTTAGCGTTAGCTTTTAATGAGTTAATAACGACAGCGCTTGCGTTATGCAGCACTAAGCTTGCATCTTCTGGTATTTGGCTTTTAAACGCGCCGCCCGCTAAATTACTCACATACATACCGGTTTGTTTTGAGGTAGCATTAAAAGTAGGAGCAATTAAGCTCCAGCCTTTCTCGGCTACTACAACTGGGTATGATGCATCAATGGTTACGGCGTATTTTGGCTGCTCGTAGGTTTTCATAAATTCTGTAAGCGGGCCCCAGTCAGATTCCTCAGCTAGGTAAATCATCAGCTCTATGCGGTTATTAAGCTCTATGCCTTTATCTTTAATCGCTTTCATGGCGTATAGTGCGGTGGCTATTGCGCCTTTGTCGTCTTCTGTGCCTCGCCCGACTAATTTTCCAGGCTCTGAGGTATCAATAATAAATGGGCTTTGTTTCCACTTACTAGCATTGGCCGGTTGTACGTCACCGTGGGTTACAACGGTAACCTTTTCGTTTTGATCTCCCATGCCTATAAGCACGGTGTAGCCTAAGTCTTGATAATCAAACCCAAGCTCTGCAGCTTTCATTTTTAATACTGATTTAAAATTAATAAAGTCAGGATTTTGTGGCGCGGGTATCGACTCTTTATTTACCGTAGGAAAAGCTACTAAATTAGTTAACGTGTGAATTTGTGATTGTTGATAAGTATCCACAGCGTAATCGGCAACACTATCAATATTTGTATGTAATTGTGCATGTGCGCTAAAAGCAAATAAAGCACTGCAAAGCAAAGCTAACTTTTTCAAAACGTATCCTTTTGTATGAATCATTACTACCAATGCGCAATAATAAATCGCTTAAATAATTAAATTGGTATTAAAGCTAAATTATACCGCCAAGCAATAGTATTAAATAGCGCTTTGCGGCAGGGTTACAACAATCGCGCTTTAAATTTAGATAGCGGCTTACATTGCATTGGTTGTATAATGCGCGACCTTAATTAATCAGAGTATTAGTACTAATGAACCGCCGCAAAAAAATTGTCACCAAATTTCAGAAAAAAGATAAACGTGCTAATGCTAAATTGCATAAAAGTAATAAACCGGCGTATGTATCAAAAGCAGAGCGTGAAAAACTAGCTTTAGAGGCGCAGCAAACAACCAACGCCGAGCAAGTTACGCCAACATCAGATTAAACTAAAGCGCCAAGCAACCTATTCTCAACGCTTTATATGGGTTTAAAATGCGTAACTGGCACTTATATTAAATGAGCGCCCTTGCCCAGCTAATTGAGTAAACCCCATGCTGCTACCTTGCTTAAGCGCTGCAATACTTACCCCGCCTAGGGGTAATTGATAAAACGTATCAAATAAGTTTACCACCTCAATACCCAGCGTAAGCGCATCAAAAGAAGCTTTAGAGCTTATATTAACTAAGCTGTAACTAACGGTTTGGTTTTCTAAGCGGTTAACATCAACGCGTGATTTTGTATCCACCCATTGCCACGACAGCGCATTTTCAAATAATCCTATTTGCTGGCTTAATGAGAGCGCTGTATGCAATGGCTTAATTTGATAAATCGGTTGGTTAGTGTCGCGGCGCTTACCACGAGTGCTCGTTATGTTTGCTTTTAATTGCCATTCGCCAAACTGTGTTGATTGATAAAGTGCCTTACTTATATCAAGCTTTGCGCCATAAAGTGTGGCGTCAACATTAGTAAAGCTTAAAATGTTACGTGTTGTGTTTGCTAATCCATAACTATTAAAACTACGTACAATATCTGCATCAATGTAGTCAGTTATATCGGTGTACCACACATTAGCACTTACCCGCCACGCATCATTTTTTGCTGTTTTTGAATACGTTGCACTGATGGTATGAGCGGTTTCGGCTTTGAGGTTTGGGTTACCAATATAACCATTAGCGTCGCCGTACCAGCCAATCATAGTGCTTGCCATATTACTTACACCCCAGCTGTAGCGCTCATATAAATTAGGGGCTCGGTTTTTACGGGCAAGGCCTAATTGCAGCTCGTCATAAAGTGTAATTTGATAATTAGCTAATACATTTACATCAACTAAGGTGTCGGTTTTATCTCTATCAGCATTGTTGAAGTTATTGGCAGCTAGCGCATTATTGGCAGTTGTCATTGTGCTCATACTGCCCATATTCATCATACTCATGCCATCGTTATAGGCTTGTACTTCATCAACCTGTGTATTAACACGCTCAACCCTTATACCCGTATTTAACCAGAGCTTGTTATTGATTTGGCTTTCATATTCTGCAAATAAGGCAATACGCTCACGCTTACCGTTATTAATATTTATATAATCATTTGGCCCCATCATGGTTGAGCTTTCAATCGCCGGCCACCAATCATCAATGCGGTAATTATAATATTCTTGTCCAAGTAGTAATGAGCTATTTTGATCAAGTGTAAGGCGCCATTTAAGCTGTGTGCTTATGTCTTTTGCATCTGTTTTCATGGGCATCATGCCGGTTTTTTCTTTACTAAAAAAACCCATTTCGTGTTTAACGCTGTGCCAGTTAACCTGCCCTTCAAACTCGCTATTTTCAAAACTGCGCTTATATTGGGCAATAGCGCCATAGCTGGTGTTATCAGTCATATCCATGTACTGATTAGCAAAACCCTGATACGGTATTTTTTGATGCGTAAGCTTTATCACAACTTGCTGTTTATCGTCACGTATCGCGCCAGTTAGGCTGTGGTTTTGAGCCCGATATAATGTATCTAGTACCACATTCCCCTTTCCATCTTTGTAGCTGTTGGCATCACTAAACGAGCCTTGGTAATTAAGGCTCACAGTATCGCTTGCTAAACGTGCTCCCACACCTAGTTTTTGACCGCTATCAACACTGCTGTACTTAGCCGAGACATAGCCTGAGTGCCATGCAAGCTCAGTATTTTCGCTGTATTGTGGTGAAATTGAGTTAACGCTTATTACACCTGCAATGTTATCGCCACCAGCACTTACAGGTGAAACACCAGCAACTACATTGTAAGCCGTTACTTGATTAGCTGATATATAAGAAAGAGGCGGGTTCATCTGATTAGCGCACGCTGCAGTAACCTCTGCGCCATCAATCAGTACTTTTACTCTATCGCCCATTAAACCATTTAAAATAGGTAAGTTAGACACCCCGCCCGCAGCCGAAAAATCAACACCTAAATTGCTAAGCATTGCCTCTGACGAACCAAGCGATAAGTGCTTATTGTGTACCTGTCCATGCACTTCAATAATTTCTAAAGTGTTATCATCTGCAAATACTGCAGGAGAAAAAAGGCCAGTTAATAAAAGTGCTAAAGGAGAGAATAAATAAGTGTGTTGGATATGTTGAATATGAGCCATTTATAATTTATGCCACTGTTATATATGGCATAAATTATATAATGTAGTTACAAGTTTAGAGCGCGACAAAATGTCGCACTTTGAGAACTTACTGCCACTTAACTCGCGTTAAGCTTAGACACTGTTGCAGAAACAGCATCTGCACCGCGTTCTATTTCTTGAATGACTTCTGAGACTTTCGCTATTAGCTCTCGGCCTTGCTCTGAGGAATCAGAGACGGAGGTGATTTGCTTTGAAATATCGTTAGTCAGCTCTTGGTTGTTTTTAACTACGGTTGCAATTTCGTTGGTTGAACTGCTGGTGCTTGCTGCAAGCTGCCTAACTTCATCGGCTACCACGGCAAAGCCTCGCCCGTACTCGCCCGCTCGGGCGGCTTCAATGGCTGCATTTAACGCCAATAAATTAGTTTGATCGGCAATACTGCTTATGGTCGACACAATAGAGCCGATAACTGCTGACTGCTCATTCAGGTTTTTAATTAAATCAACCGATTTAAGTACTTGGCTTACAATTGCATCTGAGTTTGCAATTGCATCATGTAATATATCTGAGCCCGTTTTTGCCGTTTGCGCACTCGACACCGCCGATTCATACGCAATTTGTGCGGCCTCACTAACGGCTTCGTTGTCTTTTATGCGATCGGTAATATTAGAGGCAAACTTCACTATTTTTGTCACTTTGCCTTTATTATCTAAAATGGGGTTATAAGTTGCCTCTAGCCATATTTGCGAGCCATCAGAGGTTATTCGTTTAAACTTACCAGACTTAAACTGCCCATCGCTTAGCTCTTCCCAAAACCGAGGGTTATTTTGATAAAAAGAGTCGGTACAAAACATTTTGTGATGTTTGCCAACAATTTCTGCAAGTGAATAACCCACCGTAGATAAAAAGTTTTGATTTGCTTTAATTATGGTGCCATCGGGGTGAAATTCTATTGTAGCCAGCGCCTTATCAAGCGCTTCGGTGAGCGCTTCTTGAGATTTTCGCTGTACATAATTTTTTGTAATATCCGACGCTATTTTAATAACCTTAGTAACCACCCCGTTTACTTCAACAGGAAAATAAGTAGCCTCTAGCCATAGCTTTTCGCCATTAGCGTTAAATCGCATAAAGGTACCGCTTGTTGAGTTTGCCCCTTGCAGCGCTTGCCAAAATTGGCTGTACTCACTCGACTTAGCGTAGTCTGAATCGCAAAACATCCGGTGGTGCTTGCCTATTACCTCTTCTCTTTTGTAGCCTACGGTATCTAAAAAAAGCTCATTAGCGTCTAAAATTTTTCCCTCGGGTGTAAATTCAATATACGCTACATGGTTATAAATAGCGGATAGTACTGATTTACTTTCATTGAGTTGACGTTCCAATTCTTCAACTTTGGCGTTATCTTTTCGTAGACCAAACATGTGTTAAACCTTTAGGGAATAATAATAGAATGACAATAACAAACAAATATAAAAATAATATGTAAGCTAGCAATAAATGTAATAACTTTGTAAATATAGGTGTTTTTTAGTTTTTCTGCGAGCAATTAAACACTAGCTAGTGAGCTGCTTTTTAAAAACTTTTTATAAATTAACCCAATAAGTCACACTTTATAGCAATTAACAAAAGTAAAACAAGCCAAAAATACTATTTTTTATACATGACGCAGTACACTTTTTAACTTAAAATAGCCATCTCACTGACACACTCCACACCTAATATATGTTTACTCTCCACACAGTTAATGTGTGGCTATTCACTATTTTTAAAATCAAAGTTAAAGGATCTTCTATGAGTGCAGATGTTGCGTCGGCATCTAATCAGTTAAATAAAGCTGCTATTTTATTAGTGTTAGCACTAGGTACGTTTATTTTAGGATTATCAGAATTTTCAATGATGCCTATGCTGCCGCTGATCAGTGAAACGTTTGGCTCAACCCCTTCGCAAAGTGGCTATGCAATTAGCGCCTATGCTATTGGTGTTGTGGTAGGCGCGCCGGTATTAATGCTTACAACGGCCAATATGCGAAAACGCAAAGCTTTGCTGATTTTTTTAAGCCTAATGTGTATTTCTAATGGTTTGAGTGCATTAGCAACCTCATTAGAGCAGCTCGTTATTTTTCGCTTTTTAAGTGGCTTACCTCACGGCGCTTACTTTGGTGCCGCTATTTTGCTTGCCTCCGATATTGCCCCTTCGGGTAAACGCGCAAGCTTTATGTCAAAAGTATTTATGGGCTTAACCATTGCGACCATCGTTGGCGTGCCTATTGTTACCTTGGTGGGGCAAAATCTAAGCTGGCGTTATTGCTTAGGTGGCGCTGCGGTTTTAGCGTTTATTGCGTTTATATTTGTATACAAAGTAGTGCCAAATATTGATAACGCTAAGCCATCTAACTTACTTAACGAGTTTGGCGTACTTAAAAATAAACTGGTGTGGTCTATTTTAGGTATTGTTATTATTGGCTTTGGCGGCGTGTTTTGTATTTACACTTATATTGCCGATACAATTTTAGATGTAACTAAAACAGCCCCTTACACTATTTCTATCGCTATGGTGATGTTTGGTATTGGTTGTACGTTAGGTAATTACATATTAGGTAAAGCGGCCGATAAATCTGCCATTAAAACCACAGGCCTTGCACTGGTGTGCACCATCGTATTTGCAATTGCCTACGTTAGCGCAAGTTACAATATTTGGATGCTGTATGCGGTTATATTTTTTATTGGTTGCAGTGTAGGTTTGGCAACGCTTATTCAATCTTTATTAATGGATGTAGCCCCAGAGGGCCATGCAATGATTGGTGCATTAGTACAATGCGCATTTAACACCGCAAATGCTATCGGCCCTTGGGTTGGCGGGGCTGTTATTGCACAAGGTGCAGCGCCTAACCAAACAGGTTATGTCGCAGCGGCGTTGTTTTTAGGCGGCTTAGTAATGTGGTTTTTAAGCTACTTGCAACTTAATAAACAACAACCCGCAGCACAAACGTGTTAAGCATATAAAAAGAGCGGCTAATACAATTAGCCGCTCTTTTACTTTAACAAGGGGATTTAATCACCCACCTTACTGGGCCTCTAACGACGCCATATCAATAACAAAACGATAGCGTACGTCTGATTTTTCCATTCGCTCATACGCGGTGTTTATTTGGTCAATATTAATCATTTCGCACTCTGGCAATACGTTATTTTTGCCACAAAAATCTAGCATCTGTTGAGTTTCTTCTATCCCACCAATTAGTGAGCCTGCGATGCGCCGACGACCCATTAAAAGAGGCACAGTGTTTAGCTCTTCTACGGGGCCAACTTGCCCAACAATAACTAGCGTCCCATCTATGTCTAATAAGGGTGTGTAAATAGACAAATCGTGCTTAACAGGTACGGTGTCAATAATAATATCAAAAGCCGACTGCGACGCTTTCATTGCATCTTCGTCAGTCGACACTAAATAATGCTGCGCGCCAAGTTTTACTGCGTCATCTTTTTTAGACTCACTTCGCCCAACCACAGTTACACTCGCGCCCATGGCTACGGCATTTTTAACAGCCATGTGACCTAAGCCACCAAGCCCTACAACGGCAACACGGCTGCCTTTTGTAACGCCCCACTTATGTAAAGGAGAGTAAGTAGTGATACCTGCACATAATAAAGGGGCAACGCGCGAAAGCTCTAGGTTTTCAGGGACTGATAGTACAAATTCTTCACGAACAACAATATGTTTAGAATAGCCACCTTGGGTCATCTCGCCGGTTTCTCTGTCTTTACCTGCGTATGTGCCTACCATGCCTTCTTGGCAAAATTGCTCTTCGCCGTTATCACACTGTTTGCAGCTTTGGCATGAATCAACCATGCAGCCTACCGCTACCGTGTCACCTTTTGCATAGTTTTTAACAGCGCTACCAATGGCTTTTACTTTACCTACAATTTCGTGCCCAGGGACTAACGGGTAACGGCTGCCTCCCCAGTCATTGCGCACTGCATGTAAATCAGAGTGGCATACGCCACAATATAAAATTTCAATTTCTACATCGTTATCGCGTAAATCGCGGCGCTCAAAAGTATATTCACCTAGTTGCGCACCTTCGCTTTTTGCTGCATATCCTACTGTTTTCATAACAACTCCATAGTCTGTAAAAATTTAAGTCGTCTACCTTTTTGCTTATTTAAGTACTTTATTTAAAAGCCAACCCCATAAGGGCTGCCTCTAAAAATAATACCGGTATGCACTTTGATATGGTTTACACTAACGCTGGCGCTGTGAATGCACCCTGACCAAAAAAGCCCAACAAGGTTGGGCTTTTTTAACTCAAATGTTGGTTACTTATCCAGTAACGTATTTATCTCATCAATGAGTGAATGTATACGTTCAGCATTTTTTCCTAAATCGCTTCGCCCCACGCGTGACTTACTGCGTATATCTACAAAGCGCTGGCTGCCTTCATCATTGATACGCACAACTACATCGTCTTTAAAACCAAACCATGTGGTGGTATCCGTTGCTTCTACAATGCCCGTAGCCGCATTAACATTAACAAGCTCAAACCCTAAATTTTTAACCGCTTGCTCGGTAGCAGCCAATAAGTCTGTTTTTGATTGTGCATAATTTAGTGTTTTTAGCTCAGGGTAAGCTTTGCGTTGCTGCGTGGCTGTTTCTTCTCCTGCGTATTCAGCTGGGTTTTTAGCATCCGCTCGCAGCGGTACAATTGCCACAAATTTTGGCGGGTTAATTAAATCGGTCGAAATATCATGGATCGCGGGTACGCTTTTAGCCTTGCTCATCATGCTCAGTGGCATTGCAATCGCGATGGCTGCAAACACCAATGCCATTAAAGTGCTGCCCATGCTAAGCGTTTTACGCATAAAAATAACCTGTATAACAAGCAGCACTAATGCAGCGCCACCCACATACACACCAAATCTAAACCCTGCAAACGCAGTACTTAGTTCAACAACGCCATACTTATATAAAGGCCCTGGCAGTAAAACGAGTAAAAAAGCGATTAAACTTACTAAGCTCACTAAAATTTTCATTATTATGATTCCTTTATCATGTGTGATCTTTAATTTTAAGTAGTTGAAACCAGTACATTATACTGCCAAGCACTGGGTTTAGATTACAATTAACAGCCAACGCCACTTTATAGTGATACTTAAGTGCTTTAAATAATAAGCTTTGTTCAAAAACCTTAAAATAAGCTAATTAAAACAACTAAATAACGAATTTTTATTATCAAGCAGCGGCGCTTTAACCTTAAACTAACGTACCTAGGCTAGCGTGTCAGTATCATTACACAAAAAAGTCTAAGGTAGCGCTGTTAAAGTTACTTAAATTAGGAAAAATATCAACCAGCTCCGAAACAGGCACGCCAAACCACTGCGCTAACGTTGCAAAGTATTGCTCGTTAGCCACTTGCGGAATTAACCGCCCGCCTCCGGTATCGTATTCGCCCTCTAATTGCTGAGTAAGTAACTGGCCATAAATAGAACGGCCTTTTACCGCGCCGCCCATTACTATTTGATTACCCGCCCAGCCATGGTCGGTGCCATCGCCGTTTGAGGTGAGCGTGCGGCCAAAGTCCGACATAGTAAACGTGGTGACTTTATCATTCATGTTTAGCTCTTTCATGGCACTGTTAAACTCGCTGAGCCCTTGAGCTAGCGTATTTAATAATGCAGGGTGCGCAGTAAGCTGATCATCGTGGGTGTCAAATCCCCCCATAGAGACAAAAAATACTTGGCGCTGTGTACTTAACGAGGGCTGCACACTAATAGCTTTGGCCACCGCGGCTAATTGCTCACTCAAGCTAGTATCGCTAAAGGTGGTAGTAAGCGCTGGGGCTTGTTCAAGCGCACTGTTCATCGTTTGCGTGTTGGTAATTGCGCTATTTAAGCCATTCGCATATTCACGCCCTAGTACATGGCTTGCATTGCCTAGCAAGCGGTTCATTATGTTAGTAATGTGCTCAGTGCGGGGCTGATAACCTCCAAATGCGTTAATTGTGCTTATGCCACTTTTGTTAAGCGCAAAGGCACTGGTATTTGTGCCTGTTTGCCATAAATTAGTGCCATCGAGAGAGATATTTGCCGCAAACTGATCCTCTACAGCTAATCGCTCTAGCATACGTGCGCCCCACCCACTGTTTAAAGAGGCTTTTTCTCGGCCGTACATCCATGACGCTTGCTGATCGTTATGCGAAAATAAATGCTTAGGTAAAGGCACCGCGTTATTTTTGTAATCTGTTAATGTGGTGGGAGTAAGTAAAGTGCCTACGCCACCAACAAAGGCTAAATCATCCGACTCAAACACGCTCTGTAAAGGCGCAAGTGAGGGATGAATACCCACGCCACCTGCAAACTGCTGAGAAACACTTAACGCTAGCGGATTGTCTACTGCGAGGTTTTGCCGGCTTTGCTCGTATAAACTACGCTGCTCTCCCTCAAGGGGTAGCAACATATTCAGTGAGTCGTTTCCGCCGTATAAAAATACACACACTAGGGCTTTATAATCACCGAGTTCTATTGCATTAGTTGCCCCCGTTAACGCTTGTAGCTGCAAGCTAGTTAAAGCAGCTGCCGATACCCCGCCTTTTAAACATAATGACAAAAAGTCTCTTCTATTTAAGCTCATTATGCGCTCCTAATACTGCACGTTAAATTCAGGTGAAATAGCAATCATGTATAACAAGTACGAAACCCTCACGCGGTACTGATCCTCGTCAAAATAGGCATCTAAATCAAGCAAAGCTTGTGTAGTGTCAGCGCTCATATTGCCGGCAAAATACAGAGTATTGTATTGCTCTATCAGTGCGCTAATGCCATTTTGCGCCAAGTAATCCATATCGCTTTGAACATAAACATAAATTCCTGCAGGGTTTAACTCGGTATGCGCTTCGGCTGTACTCCAAACCAAACTTGCAAATAAGGCATTCATTGTGCCTATTAAAGTCGCATCGTTGGCTATTTGTAATTCAGGCGCTACCAAACCTTGCGTGCGTAACGCCGCACTTTGGTAATCGGGTCTAAAAAAGTTAAATACAGAGCCCGACTGCATGGGGCCTTGCCCATAGCTATCTACTAAGTTCCACGTTTTATAATAACCTTGCTGCGACTTCGCATTAAGGTTTCGCCAAAACTGCACAGTTTTTAAAAGTGGTTCTTTAATTTTACCTTGATAGCTAAGTACACTGCCAAAATGGCGTGCTTCGTCATCTAAATAAATAGCTTTAACAACTGCGGCTAAATCGCCTCGCACACCACTTCCATTATCGTTAAATACACGGGCAACGCGCTCTACATATTGCGCAGTAGGGTTTGAGGTAATTAACCGCTGAATAAGCTGCTTAGAAATAAACGGTGCTACGTTGTCGTGATTAAATAAATTATCGAGGGCTATTTTTAGCGACTCCTCTGGGCCATAACCAGGCGGTATAACCTCATTATTTAATAGTACTTTTTCTTTATCAGAATGGTATTCGCTGTAAGCTTGCATAGGGTTTATATAATCGCGGCTTTTGCGTTTAAAGGTTTCGCTGCCGGCAAGTGTCCAGCCTGTAAATACACGCGCAAACCCCTGTATTTGAGCCTGTCCGTAAGTTGCTATGTTATTACCGTTTGCATCTAGCTTAGCGGTGCCATCAAGGTTTAACTCATCTAGGCCAATGGTAAATAATTGCATAACCTCACGGGCGTAATTTTCATCTGGGCGAATATTAAGTGCTTCATCAGCTTTTTCGTTCCCTAAATGGCTTAGGTACGTGCCCATAATTGGCGAAAGCGTTACCTCTTCGAGTAACTCTCTAAAATTGCCAAACGCATGTTTGAGCAATAAATCGTAGTAAGTGATCATACCCTCTGGTTGTGCTCGCAAATCGCTATTTTCATCCGATACAACCAATATTTCACTCAGTGCAAATGCAACGCGTTGGCGTAGTTGATCGTCACTTTGTAGTACCGCTTTCCACCATGCATCTATTCGGCTTATATATTTAAAGTCTTCGTCATCTTCAAGTTTTACCAAGTAGTTTCGATGGTAGCTAACTGGCAGTGCTATTTGGTCATCGAGCCATTGTTGCTCACTTAAACCTTGAGCACTGTTTATTTCAGCAAGCGTTGGGCCCATGCTAGCTTGGTGTAATAACCTAGCGGCGCTGTGTATGTCCATGCTGTTTTTGGCTACAAATGTAACGGTTTGCGTGTTTGTTGCCCCTTCATTATCGGTGGCTGTTACGCTAAATGAATACGTTATAGGCTCATAACTTTGCGCAGCGGGTATAGTAAGGCGGGTACTTAACGCATCTAATGGTTCATTCAATAACGTGGTGCCCGCAGTTTGTTGCCAAACCACACTGCTTATTGTGCCGTCTTCATCGCTTGCTGTTGCAATTAGCTCAATGGTTTGGCCTTTAGTTAATTCGCTGGGTATGTCGGCAACCGATAAGGTAGGAATTTTATTTGAATTGACGGTGGGCGTGTCATCGCCGCCTGAGCCACCACAGGCGCTTAGCAATAAAGCACAACTTGCTAATAAAACTGATTTGTAATGCATGTTAAATCATCATCGTAAATTAAAGAAGGTACGCGTGTATGTACCGAGTTTGATACGATTATTGAAACACAAAATTTACAATTTAACCTTTTATTTTTTGTAACCGAGCGCTATTTAACTGTTTTGTCGTTAATATTAACCTCAATAATGGGCTTTTTTTTATTAAAAACATTCACCTTATTAGCGGCTTTAGCCACACGTTGCCAAGGCGTTTGTAGGTTCTCGTAAATTGGCCGCCAATACGCATCCATTACACTGTTGTGCCCCCGGTCGTTATTGCCAACCCCCACGGTAATTTTACCTACTTGATGCGCTTTTATCAGTGTGCCACAGGCTCTATCCCAAATGGCTAACGCTGAGCCTAAGTTACGGTCAAAATGTTTTGGGTTATCGCTGTGATGAATTTGGTGCTGAGCTGGGCTAATTAACCAATTTTCTATTTTTTTACCAAAGCTCCACCACACATGTGAGTGGCGTAAATTAGCGCCTAAAGCATTAAAGGCAAATACAAATACATTAGCCCCCAAAATATCTAACATTGATAAATTTCGGCCAAAGCAATACACACAAACGCCCACTACAAAACCTTGGGCTAACGCCATTCGACAGGCATATAAATAGCTTTCAAACGGGTGGCTGCGATAAATGGTCATTGGGGTGAGCACTAACGCACTATGATGTACCTTATGAAAATGCCACAAAAACGGCACTTTATGCAGTGCTAAATGTAATAAAAACCGTGTTAAATCATCAAATATAAACAATAAAACGGTAAAAATAACTAACACCACAGTACTTGGCAGCTGCCATACTGCGCGCTCACCAAAAAGCCATTGCAGGGCATCACTTACGCCAATAGCAACAGGCACCATAGTTAACACTATAGGCACCCACAGCGCGGCTTTAAGTAAACGGTTTATAATTAATAATTGGTAGTCGAGCTTGGCACTTTTACTCAGCCAAATACGCTTACTAAATAAATAGCGCCCCAGCCCACGCCACGTGCGCTTTTTTTGCTGCGCACGGCCCGAGAAATACAGCAACATTGCAATCACTAACGCCGCAATGCTATAGCCAATAAAAATACGTTTATTGGCATCAAACAAATAATTTGGCGTTTGAAGAAGCGTTTGCCATATAGTCTCGAGCATAACTTACCTCTTAAAATTGATATTTGTAACCCACGGCTACGCTACGCGGTTTACCCGGGCGCGCGCCATATGGGCGACGACTAACAATGTTATCTTGGTCAAACAGATTATCTACCTTAGCGTAAATATGCCCATATTGATCAAGCTCGTAGCGCGCAGCAATATCTACAACGGTTGTAGCGGGTACCTCGACACCTGCCAACGGTAATGAAAAATCATTCCCTGTGGTGTTACCAAGCTCACCAGCGGTATAAGCTACGCCAGCGGCCTCTGGCATTTCTGAGGTGTATTTTATTAATACATCAACCGACCAATCGTTATGTGCAAGGCCTAAGCTCAGCGCAGCTTGATGGTTAGGCAAGTACGGTAAATGATCGCCCGGGCGAATATGTCCCCACTGCGTAAATTCGCTAAATAGCTCTTCTTTAAACTCACTTTGCGTGTAGGTATAAGTTAAGCGTACCGGCACATCAATGTGCTTATTTAATGCGTAGGTGTGTGCAAATTGAGACTCAACGCCCCATACATCCACTTCCCCACCACTAAACTCGCGGTCAATTTCGTTTTCGATTCCACAGTTTGACTGGCCACAGCTTTCTACTAAGTTTGAATAATCATTAAAAAAGCTCACTACTTCCACTTGGCTGTTACCGTTGTTGTAACGGCCACCAAATTCATAGTTTACGCTTTTTTCAAACTCTTCATCTCCTTCACGTACAGGGCTAGATGGGCTTGAGGGCACAAACCCTTGGTGTACACCAAAAAGTAACCCTGCATTGGCCGATAATTGGTAAAAGCCACTTAAACCAGGTAACCAAATACGGCTCGATTTATCTTGCCAATCGTTTTCTTGGCCAGGGCCGTCATTTTGATACGACATATCCATTAACTCGCCACGCACGCCTAAACCAAGAGTTAGCTTATCGAAGGTTACTTTGTCTTCAATATATAACGACCACGCATCGGTAGATTCGGTATTTTGTGTGGTAAATACACTCGCGGTGTCTGTACGGGTGTTAACCGCGTTAACCATGGCGTATGTGTCTTCAAAATGATCGCGCTCTATTTCATCTTGATGAAAACGCACCCCAAATGAGAGTGAATGTTCAAGCCCAAACGCAGCGACTTGCCAATCACCATCAAACTGTATGCCTTGTGAGAAAAAGGCTCTGTCGTTAGTTCCCATGGTTAAAAACACATTGCTTTCACCACTTTGAACCGAATCGGCTTGGCCACTAATAACGCTGTATTCACGCTCAAAGCGTGTTGGGTCTGCCAAAATATCCGACAAACTACCACTGCTGTTAGTAACCGCGTTGAGTTTAAGCCACGCACGTTCAAAATCGTTGCGATAGGCGCGGGTTGTAAGGGCAAAATTGTCGCTGCTAAGCTGGTGGGTAAACATCACTTGCGTATGCTTAGTGTCCATATTTGCAGGGCCACTGGCGGCATAACGGCGATACGGTGTTTGCTGGTAATCTTCTTCGGTTAACCCAAGGTAGGTTTCGTTAGAAAGCTCATCTGAATAGGCCAGCTTTAACTCAAAGCGTTGCTTAAACTGCTCGCTATTAAGTGTGTAATCTAATTTAACTAATAAATCGTCTTTTTCAAAGCCAGTATCTTGTCCGCCATCAAGCTCTTTAAAACCGTCACTTTCTAGGTGAACGCCTTCAACTAAAAAGCCAAACTGCCCTTCGCGATTACCATAATACGCGTGCGCTTTTTTGTAGCCATCGGAGCCTGCTGAAATATCAAGCATACCGCTGGCATCATCAGGCACTTGGCGCGACACTAAATTAAGCGTACCCGCCACCGTTTGCGGGCCATAATGTATGGCTGCTGGGCCTTTAAACACTTCAACTGCGGTCATGCGTGTAGTAAGCGGAAAATAATAAGCCGCCGGTGCCGAATACGGCGCAGGGCCAATTAAAACACCGTCTTCTAAAATAGTTATTTTTTTACTACGCTCAGGGGTTACGCCCCTAAAACCAATGTTAGGCCTTAGCCCAAAGCCGTCTTCTTCGCGTATGTTTACCCCAGGCACCTGCGATAAAATACGATGAATATCATCAAACTCAAATTGTTCAAGTTGCGCTTCGCCAATTAAAGTTGCCGAGCCTGCTTCGGTGCGCAATTTATCGTTATGGCTAATAATTTGAATATGTTCTAATTCGTTTTTTTGCTCTGCCACTGCTTGGCAACTTACGGCCATAAGCAATGCAATTGTAAGTTTATTGTATTTCATTGTCGCCCTTAGTCGTTATCGCCTGCAGAGGTGGTAGGTAGCTCAAGTGCTAGCTCATTAATAAAGTCATTTTTTAGCTCATCGGTCAGCACTTTCACTTGCCCATGTACATCACGTACCTGTTGCTCGTTATCAATTAGCAAATCGGCCAGCGAGCTATCAATGCTATTTAAAGTGGCTTTAAGGGTTGCTATTCCTTCAACTAAACGTGTTTTAGTAGCCTGTGCTTGCTCTGCATCTAAAAAGTCATCAAAGCCAGTGCCTGCTTGCTCAGCGTCTAAATTACCCATAATTAACGCTTCAAACGCCACTAAGTTATTACGAATATTATCTAAAGAGCTTTTCGCATCTAGGCTTTCTACATCTTCAGGGCACGCCGATGCGCCACACGAATTTGAAAAAATACCAATCGGCTCTGCTAATTTTTTATCTTTTACTATTGTGTCGATATAAAACAGTGCATCGCTAATATGATTAAGCGCTTCATGAGTTGTGCTAAAGCGAGAGCCACTTTGGCCGGTATTTTTTAATTCATTAGCAAAACCGCTATCCCCTTGCCAAGCTTGTAATAACTGCGCTGACGAACTTAAAACATCTTCACTTGCCACCACAGCAAACTCACAACGAGCCTGACGACGCGCTAAATCTGTACGGTTATTCCAATCTGCAAGGGCGTCATTTGCCACACTACAGTGATGCGCTAATTGCTCGTTAAACAACACATGCCCAATTGCAAATAAGCCGCGGCGTGTTGCTGTTCTTTCGCTAATGGCATACGGGCGATTTTGATCTTGGTTAATAACACCGTCTTGGTTATACACCACGTCTTGGTCTATCCCACAGCGGCTAAAAGTAGGCCATGAATATATTTGGTTACGTAACTGCCCTGCGTTATCAAGAAGCGGCCCCATTTGCATCATTTCGGCTTGTTGCCAACCCGCCATGGTATCTAGCCAGGCTTGTTGTGCTTGAGCACGCAGCGCAATGGCCTCTTCTGAGCTTTCTTGTACGCTTTGTATTTCAGCTTGGCAGTAATTTGCAACGGCCTGTGTTTGTGTTTGTGCTTGTTGATTAAACAAAACAAACGTCGGTGTTATTACATTATCGACTAAGTTAGTAACGAGTTGTGCTTCATCAAACTCTGTAACCGCAGGCGTCGTAGTTTGCCCGCTATCACTACTTTGAAAATCACTGCCTGTGCTACTTGAGCTACTTTCACCACACCCACTAAGGGTTAGTACAGTAGCTGCAACCACAACCCCTTTTTTTGCATAATTGATCATTATTTCAACCCTAAAAACTTTGAAAATTAAACGGCAAAAGGCCAGCCCGTGGGCTGACCTTCCTTGGTGCTAAAACGGGTGGTTATTACCAGTTTTCAACGTTTTGAGCATCAAAGCCGTAAACTTCCTGCATCAAATCACGTGCCTCTACTAACTGCGCTTTGTATGCATCTGTTAGCAGGGGCGCTTCACCGAGTAATGTATGTAGCTCGGCAAATTTACCTGCGTTATCGTCGCTGTAAAAAGGTGAAAATGGGTTAAATTGAAAGTTCAGTGCAAAGCCTTTCATTTCACTAAAGTGTTTAGCTAAATTAGCAAAATCGTCAGCACTTGCCCCTGTACCTTGTACTGTATCAATGTCGGCTAATGTGTCGTTGATGTAATGTACAACGGTGGCTGCAATTGCGTTTTCCCAATTGGCTACTGCAATATCACGTTGTGCTAATAACTGCGTTTTTTGATCATCAGTTAATGCACTTGGTGCAGCATCGTTAATAATTTTACGACCCGCAATAAACGCCGTCATTGCTGAGCTGCTAAAGTCAGTCGCTACTACCGCGCCTTTATCACGTTTAGCTGCATTGGTAGAGTTACCCCAATTGTATTCACTCGCTAAGTCAATTTTGCCATCGCCATCAATATCAGCGCTTGCGCTACCATCAGAAATAGCCTCGTCGCTAAATTCTAAATAATGACGTGCTGCGCCAAAGTAACCAAAACCTTCATCGTATTGATGCTCTAAAGTACTGTAAGTGCCATCGGCTGCTGCATCGGTGTTATCTTCATCAAGCCCTTCGTCTAGGTAATCGTCAGTGCCTTGCGAGAACATTAACGCACCTAGCGTATGCTTTTGAATAAGCTGGTTTAAATCAAGGCCACTTGTTGTGATGTATGCCGCAGTAATGTCATTACCGTTTACATCCTCAGATTGTGTACCGCTTGCAATTGCATCTACATTCGCGGCAAGTAAATCAAAGTAATGAAAAATAAGCCCTTCTGGTGTTTTTGCTTGAGTGCCGAAGTCGCTCCAGCCTTCAAATGTACCTTCTGTTAGCCAATCTTCTTCCATTTTAGACGCATCGTTACCGGCAATTTTACCTGTTAAGGTTTTGCCTGAATTCGAAATTTCTGCAAACGACTGTTGAAACGTAGTTGCGCCATCAATAAACAAAAAGCTGTTATCTTTTACGGCTTCGTAATCGCTCCAATAAGCCATTAACTGCGCTTTAACGGCATCGCCTGTTAAGCCTTCGCTTTCAATGTAATCAACACTTAATAAGCTTATGTAAGCTTTAATTTGCGCCGAAAGTGCATGGCGAGCCACTTGGCCTGTGTAACTTACCGCAGAATTACTAGCATTAACTGTTGAGGCAAATTCGTAAACGTTTACGCCATCTTGCGCTTCAATATCAGTTACAGATACGCTCAGTGTTTGTGTAAAACTTAAATCGCCAGCATCGGTTGCAGTGACTGTTACATCAATTGTTTCTACTTGCTCAGCATTAAGCGCTAACGTGCTTTTAAGCGTTAGCTCATTGCTGTCATTAATTTCAAAATACTGTTCATCATCAGAAAGTGTAAATACCATGCCTGTTGCATCGTCATCGGTTGCACTTAAAGTACCGACTACTGCGCCTACTACATCTTCTGTTACAGCCGCTGTTGATAAGCTAATAGCGGTAGGTGCCGAATTAGTCACTGTTGGAGTGGTTGGTGTTTCGGTGCTATCGCTGGAGCTTGAGCCGCCACACGCAGTTAAACCCATAGTTGCAGTAATTACTGCACTAGCAAGGAGAGATTTACGCAAATTCATGTTGAATCCTAATATTGTATGTGAATCATTCTTATTTGTAATAGCGACTATTCTAATTACAAATACCTAACAATCAACCTAAATGTTGCTTTTTTGTTTTATTTTTAAAATAGTTTTAGTTTTTAGAACAAAGGGAGATCGGCAAAAATACTTTTTAACATAGCTAAACAGCGCGTAAATTGCTTAGCAAAACATTCGCTGTACAAAGCTAATCTACTTATTAAAGTAATTAACTATCAAAAACTTATAACAATGCTTGGTTTGTACTAGATAAGTATTTTTAGAAAGGAACACTGCGCCTTAAAGCAAGGTGCGAACATTACGTAAAAATAAAATCACACTAACTTTTTAGATATAAAAGCTATTTGTAATAATTATTATTTATTTTAAAAACGCACCACTTATAGCGTTTAAGTGTGGTTTTTTGCTTCACTTACTGTTTTAGAGGCTTATATCGGCGTATTGATTAAAGGTATACTAGGGCGTGTTGACCTTGGCGGATAGAAATTTGTTCAATCTAGGGGCGATTAAATCGCGGCGCGTGGTTTGTAACTTAGTTGGCTCGATAACGGCTTCTGCGTTATTTTAATGACTTACATTCATGTAAAAATAAGTAAAAACCAATTAAGAATAGTTTATCGCCCTAGAAAGAACCCAATGGGCATCCCATGTTTGGCTTTTATGCTGCGTTATCGCCTATTTATG
>NZ_DJHW01000030.1:80753-97687 GCF_002433295.1 Pseudoalteromonas sp. UBA6610
TCGCCTATTTATGGGGAATAACCAAGTTTCATAGACTCTGCCTTGCCTAAAAACCGAACATACGGCTGAAAATTCAACCATTAAAAATCAACACACCCAAGAGATTATGAGAGGTGGTAATGCATTAAATAGTGTAATTTTACTACTCACTTTTAGCTAAGCCATACAATAACAGAGCCTTTTTATGAAAACAGAAATTCGCTACCGCTTTGAAACCTCGCAAGTTGCTAACCGCTTTGTGCATGTACTAAAAGATTGGCCCGTAAACCAAGTTAAAACTCGCCTATTTAATGGCGGCGACAGTGTAAAAGTCACTTACGAGTATGATGAAAGCGGATTTGATTACACCTCTGCCGAGCTAGATGATTTAGCAGAGCAACACGGTGGTAAAGAAGTTTAAGCACTTAACAACAAAAAGCTATTACAGCCCAATTAGCCATTAACTTTGCTTTAATGGCTAGCGCGTTTTATCACTTTACGTTTTATTCGTGATATTTACGGATCATCGCCACTTTACCGTTTTCAACTTCTATTACTTCCATCATTACTGATGTGTACTCTATTGGCTGCTTACTTTGCGGATGAATACCCTTAGCGTGTTTTTTATAACGAATCGCAAAGCCGCTATCGTTAAATACAAAGGTATTAAGCAGCTCGCTTTCGTATAAGGTGTGCGCGCCTAAATAAAAACGCATGCCCTTACGCATTAGTTTTTTACCCTCTGCAGTGCGAGAGTCATCTACTTGATACGGTATGTGCTGGCTGCCTACATCGTCTGTTAATAAATTAAGGTAAGCTTCAAGCTCTTTTTCACTTGCGTTAGGCGCTTGCGTGGCGGTCATTGTGTTGTAGTAATGCTGTGCAAATTTGTTTAAGTCCAGTGCCTTTTCAGCATTAACCGAAAAGGTACTCACTAATAGCAAAGCTAATGTAAATAGTCGTTTCATCACTTCTTCCTTGTAGTTAAAAGTATAGATTTATATATAGGTACACTATATTCACATGTTCAAAAATAAAACAAATACTTTTAAGTTAATAAACCTACATTTTGCTTTTTACTCTATTGGTTGCCACGCTGTTGGCTGGATCGTCGGGCCAAAAATGCTTGGGATAACGTCCTTTCATTTCTTTTTGTACATCGCGATAACTACTAGCCCAAAAGTGCGCAAGATCTTGCGTAAGCTGTAATGAGCGCTTACCTGGCGAGAGTAACTCCATAAGCAGTGGCAGCTTGCCATTTGCAAGCATTGGCGTACTTGTTAAACCATACACTTCTTGCATGCGCACGCTAAGTTTTGCGGGGCCATCTAGCTGGTAATTAATTTTTATATTTGAGCCACTCGGTACCGTTAACCTAAGCGGTAACAGCGTTTTTAGGGCTGTTTGCTGTGTCCAGTCAAAACAATTTTGCAGTGCTTCAAAGTAGTTAAACTTTTTAAGCTGCTCCAGCGTTTTTATATCCTGTAAATATACGCCTAACCAATCATCAGCTGTTTTGATAAGTTGCTGCTCGCTTATTGCCGGGAACGTATCTGGCATAAACTGACTGGCTAAACTCATGCGAATTAATAATTGCTGCGCATCGGGTTGTTCATTAAATAATGCAAAGCCGTGCTTAGTAAATAAATTAAGCCACGCTTTGGCGCGCTCGGTTTTATCAAGCTTTTGCTTACTTGGTTGGCTTGTAAGGGTAATAGCGCCGAGCTTTACTTCGTCTTGATGGATAAAGCGCGCGGTTTTTTCATCAAACTCACAGCGGGTAAGCGTAGTAAACAAATGCGGTAAGTAATCTTGTAGCTCAAATGGGCTAAGTGCGGTGGCTGCAAAAATACGCGTGCCTTTATGGCCGCCCATGCTTGCAATAGCAAGGTAGTCATCGTTATGCCAGTAATCGGTGTTTAAATCAGCGCCCGCACCATTGGCAAGTAAGTAGCCATTGCCGCGTTTTTTTGCAATGCGGTCGGGGTAAGCTAATGCCACCAGCAAACCTAAATACTCGGTGTTTAGCTCGCTGTTACTGTCGGTTACTTTTAAACGGCTTTGCCAGTATTTTAACTGCTGTTTAAATACTGGGTGTGGCCTTTGTTGTTGGCTATGTAGCGCCAAGCTTAGCTCGTTGGCGCTGTTTATTCGGCTCTCAAGCAGTGCCACTAAATAAAGTGCTAAGCGATAAATACCAGGGAGTTCTGCCTCAAGCGCTTGCGCTTTTAAAAGCATATGCGCTAAGCGAATATCCGCCCCAAAACCCAGCATTTTACTACCCAATTTAGTGAGCTTACCTTTGGAGTCGATAGCTTCAAGCATGGTTAATAAGTTTGCCGCTTGCGTGCATTGCTGCGCTGTTGGCGTATCAAGCAAGGTGAGTTCGCTAATATTTGCGCCCCACTGTTTTGCCTCCAGCATAAGTTGGCTTATGTCTGAGGTGAGTATTTCTGGGCTATCGTGGCTATTACGTCGCTCAAAGGTTTGCTTTGAGCCAAGCCTGTAAACAACCCCTGGCTCTATTCGCCCTGCACGCCCCGCTCGCTGCACAGCAGAGGAGCGCGATATACTTTGTGTTGTAAGCTCAGTTACGCCTGTTTTCAAGTTAAACGTTGCGGCGCGGCGTTTGCCGCTATCAATAACAATACGAATGCCTTCAATGGTTAAACTGGTTTCGGCTACATTGGTGGTAAGCACAATTTTGCGCATACCTTTAGGCGCAGGGGCAATCGCCGCTTGCTGATTGGCTTTATCTTGCTCGCCAAATAATGTGGCAACTAAGCAGTTACTTGGTAAATCATTAAGGGCCTGCTGCACACGTACTATTTCAAATTGCCCAGGTAAAAATACTAATGCACTGCCGCTTTGCTCATTGAGTGCTTGCTTAACGATATTAGGAATGGCATCTAACCAGCGGCTCTCATCTTTTATTGGTATATATACTTCGTCTATGGGGTAACTACGCCCGCTTGATTGTATAACCGGGCAATCAAAAAATTGCGTATAGCGCTCGGTATCAAGGGTGGCCGACATAAGTAGTATGGTTAAATCGTCGCGCAGCGCACTTTGGGTCTCTAAAGCAAAGGCCAGTGAAGTGTCTGCTGCAATTGAGCGTTCATGAAATTCATCAAATATCAGTAAATCTATATCGCTTAATTCGGGGTCGTTTTGTAGCATGCGAGTAAGCATACCCTCGGTGACTATTTCAAGGCGCGTATTACTGCTTACTTTACTCTCGCCGCGTACTCGCAAACCAACACTCTGCCCCACTTTTTCGTTTTGGCACTGTGCTAAGTAATTGGCAATATTACGTGCTGCTAAGCGGCGCGGCTCAAGCATTACAATACGTTTAAAATGGCCGTCGCGCATAAGCTGTAGCGGCAACCAGGTTGACTTACCTGCACCAGGCGGTGCTTGTAATAACGTTATGGGGTTACTTTGTAATGTAGTTAGAAGTTGTTGATATATGTTTTGAACCGGCAGCACTGCTATTTATCCAAAATTGCTTTGTGTGCATTGTAACAAAAACCAATAATAAACGCGCCGCAAAAGCAGATGAGTTTACGCGTATCCATAATCAGAAATAATTACAGACCGCTCTGTACATTTTTTAAGAACATACGTGTTGCAATAAAAGTAACGCTTCGCTTAAATATATAAATAAATGATTATAAACACAAAATAAAAAGTTTAACTGATTGGTACACGCTTTGCTCCTTTTATACTGAACGTTAATTAAAGCTAAGTAAGGAGATACTTATGAACAACGATCGTATGAAAGGTAATTGGAACGAGCTTAAAGGTAAGGCGCAACAAAAATGGGGCGATCTTACTGACGACGATTTAGACAAAATTGAAGGTAGCCGTACAGAGCTAGTGGGTAAAATCCAGCAGCAGTACGGTAAATCTAAAGAAGAAGCAGAGCGCGAAGTAGACGAGTTTGAAAAAACTCACTAATCGCTAACTTCTGAAAAAAACCGCCATTTGGCGGTTTTTTTGTTTAACGGCTAAAATAAAAGTACGTTTGTTTACGCTTTTAATTGATTACCTATAGGCAGTTGCCTAATGCGTTTACCACAAGCTGCAAAAATAGCGTTACACAATGCAGGGGCGTAAACCGGTGTTGCGGGCTCCCCTACACCAGCAGGTGGTGCATCGCTTTGTATTATTTCTACTTCTACCTCTAAAGGTGAGTCGCTCATACGTGGTACGCGGTAATCATGAAAATTACTTTGCTGCACGCGGCCTTTATCAAAGGTAATACCCTCGCTTATTGCGGTTGTAATACCGTAAATAGAGCCACCTTGCGTTTGATTTTTAACGGTATCGGTGTTTACTACCGTACCTGCATCAATAGCCACCCACGATTTAATCACGTTTAAATCACCAGCGTCGGATACCTCTACCTCAACCACAGTAGCCACATAGGTTAAAAAGCTGCGGTGCGCTGCAATACCTAACCCGCGACCTTTTGGCAGCTTTCGGCCCCATTTGCTTATATCGGCTACTTTTTCAATAACATGGCGTAATTTACCAATATCTAATGGGTAAACATCTTTATCGCCGCCATAGTTATCGTACGAGGCATTTTGCTCGGTTACATCTAAAATGCGATCAGGGCCTATGGTTTCAAGTAAATAGTCTTTTTGGTCGCGCCCTGCTTTGTGCGCCGCTTCAGCAATAAATGACTGAATAGCAAAAGCATGAAAAATATTTGATACCGAACGCATCCAACCTACTCTTGTTTTAGCGGGTGCTTCGCCGTTTTCTAACTTTAAGTTAGGTGAGTTTATGGGGTTATCGGTAAAGCCCAAGCGCAGCTCAAAACCTGCAGGCGACGTTGCCCCTTCTTGAAAGGTCGACATAATTGGCGAAAACGCCGTACGGTGTAAGTAAGCCTCAATATTACCTTTTTCATCTAGTGAAGCTTCAATATGTTGAGCCGATACCGCATGATAAAAACTGTGCTGAATATCATCCTCTCGCGTCCACTGTACGCGTATAGGTTGTCCTACTTTCATTGAAATGTAGGCAGCTTCTGCTGAAAAATCAGGTTTTGATTTACGCCCAAAACCGCCACCTAACATGGTGACATGCACGTTAATTTGGCTCTCCTCCATACCAAGTAACGCAGCTACGGTTTTCATATCAGCTTGTGGGTTTTGTGTTGCAGCCCAAATATCTACCCTGTCTTTATTGTACATTGCAGTGGCGCAAGGTGGCTCCATAGGTGCTTGAGCCAAATGCGGCGCGTAATAGTCTGCTACTAACTTATTGCTCGATTTAGCCAATACGCTGGCGGTATCGCCTATGTCGCGCACATGCGCTTGCGGCTCATTCACTGTTTGTAATAACGACTTTTTAAAGTTCTCTGAATTATAATCGCCGTTTTTACCATCATCCCACACCACCTTTAGTGCTTTACGCGCCTGCCATGCAGCCCAGGTATTTTTAGCAACAATAGCAATGCCGCCTTTTGGCTGAAATTGCGGCGCACCTTTTGGTACAGGCATTTCAATAACATCAACTACGCCATTAATTGCTTTAGCGGCGCTGGCATCAAACGATTTAACCACACCACCTACTACCGGTGGGCGCTCAATCATAGCCACCAGCGCCTTTGGTTCGCGAACATCAGCAGCAAATGTGGCTTTACCGGTTACTAAATCGGTTAAATCTATGTGCGCCATACCGGTATTTATATAACGCCATTCTTTACGTGTTTTAAGTGTTAACTTGTCTGGCTCTGGCGGGGTAATACCAAGCGCGAGGTCAATTAAGTCTTTATAGGCAAGCGTTTTACCCGAGCTGTGGGTTACCACGTGCTGATTAGCTGTACAGGTTTGCGGCTCAACGTTCCAATATTTAGCGGCTGCGTGCTGCATCATATAACGTACACTTGCGCCCATTTCGCGCAGGCGTTGCATGTTGTAGCGAATACTGCGCGAACCATCGGTATTTTGATCCCCATATTTAGGGTCGCCCTTACCTTGAATAACAACCACTTTATCCCACGCGGCTTCCATTTCGTCTGCCACAATTTGGGCAATGGCGGTACGAATTTGTTGGCCCATTTCAGAGCGGTGGCAGGTTATTTCAACCATGCCATCGGGGCGCAGCGCTATAAATAAGTTGGCACGTTTTGCTTGCTCAGACGGTTGTTCTAACACGCCTGCAAACGCTTTTGGTGCACTGCCTACAAAATAAGTGCCTAATACTAATGCGCCTATTGCGCTGGTTTTTAAAAATTGGCGACGGTTTAGGTCAAAGTACGTATTGTCGTTTTTCATACCTCTTCCCCTTGTTCATTTGGGTCAAAATATTCAACGCCCGCAATGGTTTTAGCCGCCGACTTAATTGCTTTATGAATACGCGGATACGTGCCACAACGACAAATATTGCCCGACATATTACTCACTATTTCATCATCAGTGGGGTTTGGGTTAGCGGCTAATAAGCTTGCCGCTTGCATTATTTGTCCGCACTGACAAAACCCACATTGCGGCACTTTATGCTCAACCCAGGCTTTTTGCACGGGGTGGTCGCCTTGCTCGCTTAACCCTTCAATAGAGGTAATAGCACGCCCAGCCACAGCCGATACCGGTAATATGCACGAGCGCTGCGCTACGCCATCAATGTGTATGGTGCACGCACCACACTGCGCCATACCACAGCCAAATTTAGGCCCGGTTAAATTTAATTCATCTCGAAGATACCAAAGCACCGGCGTTGACGGATCGCCTGTAAACTCATGTTTATTACCATTAACGGTAAGCGTGATCATATTTAACTCCTTGGCAAAGCGCTTTAAAGGAATGCCTTGTTGCGCGAGAACGGTTTGAATACTTGCTACTTTTTTAGCCTACCACTTAGGATTGGTTTATTGAAATTTTTATCGGCGAACCGCCAACCTATAGCTGTTATTAAGTGGCAGCTTTATTAGATAGAGATAAGAAGGGTTTACTGATTTTACTTAGTACTTATAACTGACTCATTTAATAACTGCTCATCATTTTTATATACTTCAAGCCAACCAGGTGGCGATGTATCGCAGCCAATAATAGTAACGTGTAATATGTAACTATAGCGTCCGTTTATAAACGTATAGTGGTGATTCCCGCCGCTACCCTCAAAGGTAATATCACCGTTAAATAAAACCATATCAGGCTTATCCTTTGGCCTTTTATCACTACTCCACACTGCATAACGGTAATTTCTATCACCTAAATCATCAACGCGAATATGGTAGCTAGCCGTTTTCCAATCCAGCACTGGCTCTTCAAACGTATTAATACTTGAATGGAGTGATTGCTTGTCTTGTTCAATTAAGCGTTTAGCAAATGCCTGCTCTTTGGCTGTGTGGCTATTTATACCGATAATTTTACCGTCGGTATCTAGCCACATCACGCCGTTATTTAGCATAATGCCGCGCCAACCAACTTTATCCCAATCGGTATTAATATTAGAGCTGCCAATAATAGTAACAAGCTCCTCGTCAAACACTTTATCAAAGCGGTTAACAAACTCAGCTTCATTTTTAATGTCAGGCAATGGATATTGCCTTTTTAGAGGGTAGCGAATATGCGCAGCAATCGCAGCTTTATCCTCCGCTTTAAAAGCAGCAATAACAGGTAAAACACTCTCGTGATATTTCTGCTCAAGCGCAAATGTGTTTGATGTGAAAAATAGGGATAGGCAAAGCAATATGTAATTTAGATACTTCATGAATAGTCCTTTATCTCAGTTTTTTTATCGAAGCAGTCCGTATTAGTTTGATACTTCTTTTGCCTCAATTATTTTTTGCAATTGATTAGCTAAATGATTTATTTCAGTAATTGCCTGATATAAGTCATCTGGTAGTATAACTATTACTTCGTTGTCCTTGGTATACCCATTTCTATGGACAATATCATGTCTTATGTCGATAATTGATTTTACTTTTGTCGTGTCTATATTTATTTTACAACCAAGTACTTTTTCGTACATTTCCATGACTTTATCAATTTTGTGAAATAATACTTCACTAACGGACTTAATTGCCAACCCACTTAAATCTATTCCTGATTTAGATAAATCAAACAATGAATATTTCGTATTCCTTATTTGCTCCAAACGCTCTATCGCATTATTTAGATAGACATTGTTTTCAGATATTAAGCTTTTTATTGTGTCCCCTAAAAAAGCTTCAAGAAGTGTTACCGAGTATGAATAACACATTTTAATTATTAAGTTTTCATCTAGAGGAATTGGTTGGGAGAGTGAGTTTTTGCAAGCTCCTTTACATTGCTTAACTCTGTCATAAAGTTTTGATAAATATCAACTGAGCCATTTTCCTTTAACCATTTTATTTCTGAAACCCACTCATATTCATCATTTAAATGGTCCTGATAAGCAGAATACTCAATGATTAAACTTTGCCATTCATCCGATTCTACTGTTAAATCTTGATCGCTGAGCCTTTCACGTACCCACTTTTCAGCCTGCTTATTTTGTTCTTCAAATAAAAATTCTTTAATAGAGCTCAAAATACTTCCTTATAATTTATGTTTAAATAATGGATATATTAACTATTTATAATACTTTAGAAATAAGTTTTCTTAATAAAAACAAAAACGAGCCAATTTGGCTCGTTTTTCTTTTACTGATAGCTGACAGCTAAAACTGACCGCTTCGCTATGATTCCGGCTCATACCCCAAATTAGGCGACAGCCACCTTTCAGCCTCTGCGAGCGTCATATTAGTTCGCTTGGCGTAATCTTCTACCTGATCCTTTTGAATAGATGCTACGGCGTAGTATTTTGCCTCTGGGTGTGAGAAATACCAGCCCGAAACCGCAGCGCCTGGCCACATGGCGTATGAGCTGGTGAGCTGCATGCCAATGCGTTTTTCGGTATCGAGTAACTGCCAAATTTTCTTTTTCTCAGTGTGCTCTGGGCACGCTGGGTAACCTGGCGCTGGGCGAATACCTTGGTAGTTTTCGCGAATTAGCTCATCGTTACTTAAGTTTTCATCGGCTGCGTAACCCCAATACTCTTTACGCACTTGTTCGTGCAAGTATTCTGCAAACGCTTCTGCGAGCCTGTCGGCAACCGCTTTTACCATTATTTTATTGTAGTCGTCTTGCTTGGCATCGAACGCGTCGGCTAGGTCGTCTTCTTCTAAACCACCCGTTACGGCAAACGCACCAAAGTAATCAGGTGTGCCTTTTGGCGCAATGTAGTCAGCCAAACAATAGTTAGCAAAGTCGGTTTTTTCGGTTTGCTGGCGTAAATGGCATGAGGTAGTTAACAGCTCTTTGCGGGTTTCGTCGGTGTAAATTTCTATGTCATCACCCACGCGGTTTGCAGGGAATAAACCAATTACACCTAAAGGTTGCAAAGCACCTGACTTTTCAAGGTCGTCGAGCATGTCGTTAGCGTCTTTAAATAAGCTGCGTGCTTGCTCGCCCACTACTTCGTCATCCATTATGCGCGGGTATTTACCAGCGATTGACCACGTCATAAAGTACGGGGTCCAATCTATGTATTTACGTAAAGTCGCAATTGATACATTTTTAAATTCGGTCACGCCCAGCTTTTTAGGCACCGGTGGCGTGTAATTATCCCAATCAAGCTTGGCTGCGTTATCGCGGGCACGCTGTATGGTAACCGGTTTTGAACGTGGCTTTTTGCGCGCTTGTTGCTCGCGTACTTTTTCGTACTCGGCTTTAGTTTTTTCTAAAAAGGCCGGTTTTAGCTCTTTAGATAATAAGCTTGATACCACGCCCACTGCACGGCTGGCGTTATTTACGTACACTACGCCTTTGTCGTACTGCGGTTCAATTTTAACGGCAGTATGCGCTTTAGAGGTCGTTGCGCCGCCAATCATAAGTGGGAGCTCAAAGCCTCGGCGGGTCATTTCTTTGGCTACGTGTACCATTTCATCAAGCGATGGGGTAATTAAACCCGAAAGGCCGATTATGTCGGCTTTTTCGTCAATCGCGGTTTGTAGTATTTTTTCAGCAGGTACCATTACGCCTAAGTCGATTACTTCGTAGTTATTACATTGCAGTACTACGCCTACAATGTTTTTACCTATGTCGTGCACGTCGCCTTTTACGGTGGCCATAACTACTTTACCGTTAGTGGCGCCTTCTTCTTTTTCGGCTTCTATGAATGGGTCTAGGTAGGCCACTGCTCGTTTCATTACGCGGGCCGATTTAACAACTTGTGGTAAAAACATTTTACCTGCACCAAATAAATCCCCTACCACGTTCATGCCATCCATTAATGGCCCTTCAATTACGTGAATAGGTTTATCGGCAGCTGCGCGGCACTCTTCCGTGTCTTCATCTATAAAGGTGGTTATGCCTTTTACAAGGGCGTGCTCTAGGCGTTTTTCAACAGGCCATGTACGCCACTCTAAATCTTCTACGCGTTCGGCTTGTGCCATACCCGAAAACTTAGGGGCTATTTCTACTAAGCGCTCACCTGCACCGGGGTCAGTGTTAAGAATTACATCTTCTACGGCTTTGCGAAGTTCCTCGGGGATATCGTCGTAAACTGCAAGCTGGCCTGCGTTTACAATACCCATATCCATACCCGCTTTTATCGCGTGGTATAAAAACACCGAGTGAATCGCTTCACGTACGGGGTTATTACCCCTAAACGAAAACGAGACATTAGACACCCCGCCCGACACTTTACAGTGTGGTAAGTTTTGTTTAATTCGGCGTGTACCTTCAATAAATTCTACGGCGTAGTTGTCGTGCTCTTCTATACCGGTGGCTACGGCAAATATATTGGGGTCGAATATTATATCTTCCGGCGGAAAACCAATCTCTTCGACTAATATTTTGTAGCTGCGTTCACATATTTCGTATTTGCGGTCTGCGGTGTCGGCTTGGCCGTCGGTGTCAAACGCCATAACAACAGCAGCTGCGCCAAAGCGTTTAATAATTTTAGCTTGGCGTTTAAACGGCTCCTCCCCTTCTTTAAGCGATATTGAGTTAACAATAGCCTTGCCTTGAATACATTTAAGGCCTGCTTCTATTACTTCCCATTTAGAGGAGTCGACCATAATGGGCACTTTAGAAATATCGGGCTCTGAGGCAATTAAGTTTAAAAACTTAACCATGGCCGCTTTTGAGTCCAACATGGCTTCGTCCATGTTTATATCAATAACTTGGGCGCCGTTTTCTACTTGCTCGCGAGCCACATTCAGGGCGGTTTCGTAATCTTCTTCCATGATTAAGCGTTTAAACATGGCAGAGCCGGTTACGTTGGTACGCTCGCCAACATTGGTAAATACTGCAATTTGCTGGGTCATGTTGGCTCCTAGTTTAAGTTACAGGCTTCAAGGCCTGATAAACGCATACGAACATCAAGCTCTGGCAACGCGCGAGGTTTAACGCCTTCAAGCCCTTTGGCAAACGCACGAATATGCGCAGGCGTTGTGCCACAGCAGCCACCAACAATATTTATAAAGCCCGATTTGCCCCAGTCTATAATCTCTTTCGCCATGTCCTCTGCTTCTAGGTCGTACTCACCAAACTCATTTGGTAAACCTGCATTTGGGTGTACTGAGGTAAATGTTTCGCATACGCGCGAAAGCTCTTCTACGTATTGGCGAAGTAAATCTGGCCCTAGGGCGCAGTTAAGGCCTATAGAAAGCGGCTTAATATGGCGAATAGAGTTATAAAATGCTTCGGTGGTTTGCCCCGAAAGCGTACGCCCAGAGGCATCGGTAATTGTGCCCGAGATCATTACAGGTAATGTGCGCCCTGCTTGCTCAAACGCCTCTTCTACTGCGAATGAGGCAGCTTTTGCATTTAGCGTGTCGAAAATGGTTTCGATAAGTATTAAATCAGCGCCGCCTTCCATTAATGCAAGGGTAGACTCAACATACGCAGTAACCAGCTTATCAAAGGTAATATTACGATAGCCTGGGTCGTTTACATCTGGCGAAATTGAGCAGGTTTTAGAGGTTGGCCCTAACACACCGGCTACGTAGCGTGGTTTTTCTGGGTTTTTAGCGGTGAACTCGTCACATATTGCGCGTGCGAGTTTTGCCGACTCTAAGTTTACCTCACGGCTTATGCTTGCCATGTCGTAATCTTCCATCGAAATGGTGGTTGAGTTAAAGGTATTGGTTTCAATAATGTCTGCACCGGCGGCTAAAAAGCTGCGGTGTATATCGGCAATTAGCTCAGGTTTTGTAAGGCTTAATAAATCGTTATTGCCTTTAATTAGTACGTGCCAGTCTTTAAAGCGCTCGCCTCGGTAGTCTTCTTCTTCAAGCTTGTGAGTTTGGATCATGGTGCCCATGGCGCCATCTAAAATTAAAATACGCTCTTTTAATGCAGCGCTTAATTCGCTGTGTTTATTATTGTTTTGCACGTTATTCGGCATAGTTGTTAGTCCTCACATCTTGGCTAACTAAATTAATATCATAAGGGGTCGTTTGGTACACGTAGTAATTTAACCAGTTCGAAAACAGCAAAAAGGCATGGCTTTGCCACGTTTTTGACGGCTTTTTGCTTGCATCGTTATCTGGAAAATAGTTTTCGGGTTTTGGCGCATCAGGGCTTTTTTGTAAATCGCGCTCGTACTCTGCTTTTAATGTGTCGGCATCGTATTCTGGGTGGCCGGTTATAAACACTTGGCTGCCCGACTTATTTTTCATTAAGTAAGCGCCTACTTTTTCAGAGCCTGCCAATACCACTATATCGTCGCAGGCATTTATTTTATTTATATCTATGTGGCCATAACGTGAGTGCGGCACTAAAAAGTTGTCGTCGAAGCCACGAGTAAGTGCCCCATGATCAAAGTAACACTGGTGAGTAAACACACCACAAAGTTTATCTTCTTTTAAATCGCGTTTTAAATTGTAACGATGATACAGCGCCGCATGTGCCGCCCAGCACGAAAACAGCGTAGAGGTAACGTGCTGCTCTGCCCAATCAATAATCACTTTTAGCTCATCCCAGTACGCAACATCGTCGTATTCGAGGTGTGCGAGTGGTGCACCGGTAACAATTAACGCATCGTAGTTATTGTCTTTCACTTCTGAAAAATAACGGTAAAAGGTATCTAGGTGCTCTTCTGAGTTGCTACTACTGCGATGCGTATCTAGGCGTAATAGCTCTACATTTACTTGCAAAGGAGAATTGGCAAGCAAACGAATAAACTGCACTTCGGTTTCTACTTTATTAGGCATTAAATTTAAAATAGCCAAACGCATAGGACGAATTTCTTGCGTTTTTGCGCGACTTTTTGGCATTACAAACACGTTTTCTTCACGTAAACGGGCAATAGCCGGTAGCTCGTCTTTCACTGTAATTGGCATATTTTTTTACTCCTACTCATAAAAACCGAGAATTTATACGCTCTCATTATGAACAGTACGCTAAAAATATCAACCTCTAGATGTATAGATGTCTAAATGAAATTTATTCATGATTTTATCAGATTTACAAAAAGTTATAGATCAGGAGGAATGCATTTATATTGAAATATTTTGTTTAACTGTATTGAGGTCGCGCTACTAAAACCAGTAGCGTTATTTCAATTAAAAACGATAATTTACAGATAAATTAAGAGCGTAAATATCACCTTCGTCTGTATCAAAATATTGGTATTCAGCGCTTACTTGCCAGCGTTGAGTTAACCTATAGTCAATCCCAGTACCGTACGTTACACCGCCTTCGTCATAATTTTGCTCAGTGATTAACGTAGAATTTGTATCTGAGCCAGTTATTGATTCTGCAAGGTTTCTTATTTCACCTTCATTGTAACTTAATTTATTTCTACCATAGCCACCAAATAAAAACACATCTGCCCGAATTGAAATGGGATAATTAGCTTTCACAAATATACTTGTTTGCAAATCAAGGCTTGAGTCAATTTCGCTCTTAATAGATTCTGAGGTTAACGAACCATCTAGCGGGTTTTGAGTATAAACAAGCCCATTTAGCGGCGTTGATTCGTCATTTAAACCAAAACCTACACGACCTTCTATCGCAAAGTATCGCGAAAACTGATAGCCAAACTGGCCGTATAGTGTTGTAAATCGTATGCTATCACTCTCGTATACATCAATTTGCGTAGACCCTATCCCTACTCCTTGGTAATAACCATTTACCTGGAGTATGTCTGCTTGGCTCGAAAATGAGTATAAACCTAAAAGTAATGCCCCTAACTTTGTAACTGTTTTCATGTTCATTCCTTTAAACCTTTGTAATATTTAATTATGCGATGTTTTACAACGACTAAGAGTGGTCTGTCTGTATAATTTGCTTATACTTTACAGTTTGTAAATATACTGTACCACTTTTGTTAAAAATAAAATGTGTTTGAACAATATAAAACAATAGATTACAGAATTTTACACAATAGAAATCCTGTCATAGTGGTGTTTTAAATGGGCAAGAAAATAAAGTACCGTTTAGATTAGCGTATTGTTCTATACGCCATTCGTTGACTGTTTCACCCGTGAGCCACTACAATACAACATTGAAATTTTTATTATTATTTGAAGGCTTTCCTCCATGGTTTTACCTGATAAGTTTATATTCTCGATGAGTCGAGTATCTAAAGTTGTGCCACCTAAGCGCACAATTTTAAAAGATATTTCGTTGCACTTTTTCCCAGGCGCTAAAATTGGTGTGCTAGGTTTAAATGGTGCTGGTAAATCTACATTACTTCGCATTATGGCCGGTGTTGATCAAGACTTTGAAGGTGAAGCCCGCCCTCAACCTGGTACTAAAATTGGTTACTTACCGCAAGAGCCTGTGCTGGATGAAAGCAAAACAGTACGCGAAATAGTTGAAGAAGCTGTTGGCGAAGTAAAGCATGCCCTTAACCGCCTTGACGAAGTGTACAACGAGTACGCAATGGAAGACGCTGACTTTGACGCCCTAGCAAAAGAGCAAGGCGAGCTTGAAGCAATCATTCAAGCGCACGATGGCCACAACATCGATAACGTTTTAGAACGCGCTGCTGATGCACTTCGTTTACCTGAGTGGGATGCTAAAATTGAGCACCTTTCAGGTGGTGAGCGCCGCCGTGTTGCTATTTGTCGTTTATTACTCGAAAAGCCAGATATGCTTATTCTCGATGAGCCTACTAACCACTTAGATGCTGAGTCGGTTGCTTGGCTTGAGCGCTTCTTACATGATTACGAAGGCACTGTTGTGGCGGTAACGCATGACCGTTACTTCCTTGATAATGTAGCTGGCTGGATACTAGAGCTTGACCGTGGTGAAGGTATTCCGTGGGAAGGTAACTACTCTTCTTGGCTTGAGCAAAAAGATGCGCGCTTACAACAAGAGCAAAAATCTGAAAAAGCACGTCAAAAATCAATTGCTCAAGAACTTGAGTGGGTACGTTCAAACCCTAAAGGTCGCCAAGCTAAGTCTAAAGCGCGTATGGCGCAGTTTAGCGAGCTACAGCAATCTGATTACCAAAAGCGTAACGAAACTAACGAGCTATTTATTCCACCTGGCCCGCGTTTAGGCGACCAAGTGCTTGAAGTTAATAACTTACGTAAGAGTTTTGGCGATCGCGTATTAATCGACGATTTAAGCTTTAGTATGCCAAAAGGCGCGATTGTGGGCATTATTGGTGCCAATGGCGCGGGTAAATCAACCCTATTTAAAATGCTAAGCGGCGAAGAGCAACCAGATAGCGGCAGCATTAGCGTAGGTGAAACTGTAGAGCTTGCAACGGTTGATCAGTTCCGTGGCAATATGGACGAAAGCAAAACCGTATTCCAAGAAATATCTGACGGACAAGACGTGCTAAAAATTGGTAACTTTGAGTTCCCAAGCCGTGCGTACGTTAGCCGCTTTAACTTTAAAGGTAACGATCAGCAAAAGTTTGTGAAAGACTTATCAGGTGGTGAGCGTAACCGTTTACACCTTGCTAAGCTTTTAAAAGCGGGTGGTAACGTAGTACTACTGG
Source organism: Pseudoalteromonas sp. UBA6610 (assembly GCF_002433295.1). Taxonomy (NCBI): domain Bacteria; kingdom Pseudomonadati; phylum Pseudomonadota; class Gammaproteobacteria; order Alteromonadales; family Pseudoalteromonadaceae; genus Pseudoalteromonas; species Pseudoalteromonas sp. UBA6610. The sequence continues at coordinate 96,677 of NZ_DJHW01000030.1, forward strand.
ATGAGCCAACCAATGACCTTGATGTTGAAACACTACGCGCCCTTGAGAACGCTATTTTAGAGTTCCCAGGCTGTGTAATGTGTATATCGCATGACCGTTGGTTCCTTGACCGTATTGCAACACACATTTTAGATTACCGCGACGAAGGCCAAATTAACTTCTTTGATGGTAACTACACTGAATACGAAGAGTGGCTTAAAAAGACCTTAGGCGCAGAAGCTGCACAACCTAAGCGTATTAAGTATAAAAAAATTGGTTAATTGTTAACTGATATAACAAACCCTGCATTTATGCGGGGTTTTTTTATGCCATTTTTTATCGCTATGGGCTATTTCCCGCTATGCTTGATTTAAATATTACAATAAAGGCAACTCGTTTTATGGAAAATCGACGTCAGTTCTCGCGTATTCTTTTTTCAACCGCGGCTCAATTAGAATTTGCAGGAGAGAGCTACCCATGCAAATTACTCGATGTATCTTTACATGGCGCACTCATTACTAAATGCGCGGCGTTTAGTGGCACAAAAAATAGCGAAGCCACCTTGCGCTTTACCTTGCCACAAAGCGATATAGAAATAAAAATGGAGGTGTTTATTTGCCACATAGAAGATAAACACATCGGCCTTAATTGCCACCATATAGATATAAACAGCATTACCTATTTAAAACGGTTAGTTGAGCTTAATTTAGCCGATGAACAATTACTTCATCGCGAGCTTGCCTCATTGATTGAATAGCGGCAATAGACTCCCTTAGTTAAGTTTATTACCATAGCGCAAACTTTATTATTGATACGGTTATGCGCCTAAACCCTCACTTACCTTTGGTCTATCACAGTAATTATTCGTTTAGCTTTGACCCTAAGCACCGATTTGTAATGAGTAAATTTGCTCATTTATATGAGCAGGTTAAAGGTTTAGGCATTGCAGGTAATAATTTAGTAGAGCCTATTTTGGGCTCCCCCGAGCCACTTGAACTGGTACACTGCGAAAACTACATTCACGATTTATGG
>NZ_DJHW01000030.1:97787-116037 GCF_002433295.1 Pseudoalteromonas sp. UBA6610
CAAAAATAATTAAACGACGCAGATATGAGTTTAAACCCCAATCTACCTTTAGTTTATCATCCTAACTACTCGTTTAGTTTTGATCCCAAGCATCGCTTTGTAATGAGTAAATTTGCTCAGCTACACCAGCATGTTAAAACCCTTGGACTTGCTGGCAGTAATATCACAGAACCACCACATGGTAGTGTAGAAGAGCTAGAAATAGTACATTGTGAAAACTACATTCACGATTTATGGCATAACCGTCTAGACGAAAAAGCCATGCGCCGCATTGGCTTACCTTGGTCGCAACCGCTAATGGACCGCACATTCACCGCCCCACAAGGCACGTTACACACTGCACGCTTAGCATTAAAGCATGGCTTAGCCTGTCATTTAGCAGGCGGTACACACCATGCACATACTGATTTTGGCTCAGGTTTTTGTATGGTGAACGACTTAGCCTTTACCGCGCAAACATTAATACAAAGCGGTGAAGTGACCAACGTGCTCATTTTTGATTTAGACGTACACCAAGGCGATGGCACAGCTGCAATGCTTGCACATCAGCCGTATGCGTATACCTGCTCTATACACTGCGAAAAAAACTTCCCGTTTAGAAAATCCCCCAGCGATTTAGACATAGGCCTTGCTAACAATATGCAAGACGCAGAATACTTAGGCGTTGTGGATGATACGCTGCAGTTTTTACTAAAAGAACTCAACCCCGATTTAGTCCTATACGATGCCGGTGTAGATATTTGGCAAGACGATGGCTTAGGCAAACTAGATATAAGCTGGGACGGCATTAAACAGCGTGACCATTTAGTGTTTAAGCGCTGCCTTGAACATAACACCGCTATTGCCAGTGTTATTGGTGGCGGCTACGACAGAGACCATACGCGTTTAGCGCAGCGCCATGCAATAGTAATTGAGCAGGCTGCTGGTTTTTAACAGAAATATTACCTGTGCGCTTTATACTTTTAACTGGCTTGGGGTTAGCCCTGTCCAACGTTTAAATGCCCGCCTAAAGTTAGGTATATCGTAAAATGCCAAACGCTCAGCAACATGCTCATTGCACTTAGCGCGCAAGGTAAGTAAATAAATGGCTTTATGTTTATTTTGCTCATCAACTAAGCTCGAAAAGCGCATATTATGGCATTTTAGTTTTCGTTTAAACGTGGCTGGGCTCATGGCAAAATACTGGGCGGTTTGCTCTAAACTTGCCTCGTTATAAGTGTGTAGATAGCGCCAAACAGCCTCTATAAAGGTGTATTTTTCGTGTGATTTTACAGCCAATTGAGCGCGTGCTTGCATAAAGCGTAATTCGCTGGCGTACGGGTTAGCTTGGCGAAGTAATGTTTTGCTAATAACCCAACGAGTCGTTGGCTGCTCAAAACGCAGCTTTAAACCTAAATGTTGCTCGTACTGATGAATATGACGCGGTCGCTTAAAGCTAAAGTCGAACTCACATTGCGGATAGTGCGGGCTTAAACGCTTTAATAAACTATAAAACGCAGCACTGTAAATTTCTAAAATGTAGTTATGTAGGTCGTCATCAAGCCCTGTAGCAGCATTTAAAAAAATATAAAATTGCTGATTACTTACATAGTGCTGACTAAAAAACAAAGGGCAAAGCTGTAAATGCGCTCGCTGTATTTGTAACAGTGCCGCCCCTACTTTAGCGCTGTACAATACACTTTGTGCTGCGCTACTTGAATCGTTAACTAATTGACTACCTAGTAAAAAACCGCTGTCGGGGGTGTTCATTAGGCGTTTAAATTGACTTAGTAATTTAACTTGCTGCTCTAAACTAAAGTAATGCTCAACGCTGAGTAAATCTTGCTCAAAAATCCCGGTGCCGCGTAATAATTTATGTAAGGCAACCCCCCTACTTTGCGCAAGCTCTACAACGGCAGTTATAAGCCCCTGTGCAGTTAAATACTTGTCACTTAAGCTAACATAACTGTTCACTGCTGGTGGCTCTTTGCTGTTTTTGTAGTTGTAGGCCGCTGTGCAATTGTTGCATTAGCATGTGAGCTGTATCACTTTTTTGCGCTTGTATGATGTGGGTAGTTACACACTGAAACTTAGCAAGCCCAGAGCCTTCTACTTTAAAAGCACAATGTTTTAATGCGGCTGTTATTTGCCTAAGAAGCTCTTGGCCTTGCTGCTTTGATGTGGCTGGCATTAGCACCATAAAACAGTCTCCCGCATAACGACATACCACATCGCTTAACCGACAGTTCATTAGTATAAGCTCGCTTATTTCGCGTAGCAGTCGATCCCCTTCGCTAAAACCAAACTCATTATTAAAACTAGCGAAGTCGCGTATATCAATAGCGGCTAATAAAACTGGCTGCGGCGCCTTAAGCTGCGTGTTTAAAACGCTTTGTAAGTATTCGGCTGTATAAACGCCGGTAACGGGGCATACTTTGTCGTGCTCACGTAAATGTGCTTCACGGCGCCTTAGCTGTTTATTTAAAACATATTGTTCTTGGTGCCAATGGTATAAACCTAAACTGGTTAGCAGCATCCCAACGGGGGCTGGCAGTGACTCTATCCAGCTTAGCCACTGCTGCGCAGGTTGCATTAACCATTCATCGAGCAAATCGAGCGTGGCCGAGAACATAAATAAACCAAGCCCAAGCACCAAATAACGAGTAACTTTGCCCGGCGGGCGCGAAATAAGTAAGGCAACAATCCAAGTTAGGGTCATAATCACTATGCCGCCCTCACCAATAATATCGAGCCATTGTATGTGTTGCAGCTCTTTGAGCTCCCCTAAATAGGCACATAAAAATATGGCTAATAACGCCATAGCTATAATACTGTATGTTAAAAGCCGATGGCTAATAAAGGGATTAAAGCGCATAGTTTGTCTTATTTAAATTGCGTATGTATTTATGCTACCCGAAGTGCATTTTTTGTAGCAGGGTCATATTAGCTCAATGATGTGACAGCTAAATGATATGCACTTACTTATAAGCTGCACATGGCCCATTAACGCTATATTGCTTAGGAGTGCGATTAGCTCACACGCCAAGGTAAAGCTTTTAAAACCTTAATAACCTGCTGATCTAAATAGGGTGTTGTCACATTTGCGTCATTTAATTTAATTAGTTTGCTTTCAAACCAAGCAGCAACAGGAGCAAATTACATGGCACACTTTAAACTTAAAGCACTGGTAACAGCGCTATCACTTTGCAATTTAGCAGTACATGCAGTACAAGAAGAACACACAACTGATGTAAAAATATCTGAAGAGTTAGTAGTTTATGGCGAAATAGGCTATCGCAACCGCTCACAAGAACTAGCCCCAACGCTTGAATACTCTCAAGAGTACTTTCAGCGTTTTGAACCACTCACCGCTGGCGACGCTTTAAAGCGTGTTCCTAGTGTGACGTTTTTATCAGATGTGCTTGAATCTGACGGCGCACGTATGCGCGGTTTGAGCCCTGCTTACACAAAAGTACTGATCAATGGCGAAGAAGTTCCAGGCGCTGGTGCTGATCGCTCATTTTTTGTTGACCGTATTCCAGCAGAATTAATCGAGCGTGTAGAAATAATTCGTTCATCAAGTGCCAACCGCTCTGCCGATGCAATTGCGGGCACCCTTAACATTGTACTTCGCGATGGCTACAGCTTAGACGGCGGTTATATTCGCGCAGGAGGATTACGCTATGATGATGGTGAACTAAAAGAAAGCTTTGCGGGCGTTTACGGTACTGAGTTTGCAGGTGGACGTTTACTACTAGGGGCTAATTTTCAAGGTCGTTATAACCCAAAACAAAAATCAAGCATACGTTATGGTGATAGCCCTGAAAATAACCCTAATTACGCAACTGATGATTTTGATAACCGTGAAGATCAATCTGATACTCGTGATGGCGATGACACATCATTAAATGCCAGCTTTGAAAAGGTATTTGATAACGGTGGTAAGTTTGATATTAGCGCCATGTGGGTTGATACAGACCGTACCGAAGACGAGCGTTCTTTTGAATATGATAATGCATCTGCAACCTCAGGCTCTATTGTTGAAGGCGGTAACTTGCTTTCAGACAACGCAAATGTTTCATACATTGACCAAACCAACTACAACATAAACTCAGGCTATCAACTACCGCTTTTAGGCGGTACCAGTAAGTTTAAAATAGGTTACGCCAGCTTTGAAGAATCTGTATACGAGCAAGAAGTTGAGCTTGATACATCTGAGCTACCAATGGTTTTTGAAGAAGCCGAAGAAACTGTTGATATCGATGATAAAGAGTGGTCATTGCAATGGCAGCATAGCTTGCTTGTAGGCGACTCAAAAGAAGTTCAATTCGGTGCTTTTGTACAAGGTAAAGAGCGCGACACAGCAATTTTTGAAGCTGAAGATGAAAGTGAGCAAACACTTACTGGCTGGGATCAGTTTAACCAAACACCTATGTCTTTAGCTGTATTTAATAACGAATTTGAAGCAGTAGATGGTGGTGTGAACACCCTCGAAGAAGACCGTTTTGATTTGTTTGCTTTAATCAAACACGAAGCCGATGTGTTCTCATGGGAAATGGGTGTGCGCTGGGAGTCAACTGACTCAAGCATTACCGATACCAATGAAGGCGTTACTGCCGAAAATGATTATGACTTTATTTTACCGTCGGCTCACTTTCGTTACAGTGTAAGTGATAACGGCCGAGTCAGCGCCTCTGTTGCTCGTAGCTTACGCCGCCCAGATTTTGATTACATGACACCGGCTCTACTTGAAGAAGAACTCGCTGATAATGACTTTTTAGGTAACCCAAATCTTAAGCCAGAATCTTCTTGGGGTATCGATTTAGGCTACGAATACCGTTTAGGTAAAAGTGGCGTTGTCGGTGTAAACGTATTTTACCGTGACGTTAGCGACCTAATTGAAATTGCCAGCACAGGTGTTGAAGGCTCAGAAGGCGAAGGTACATTTGTACTGCAACCACAAAATACTGGCGATGGCACAGTACAAGGTATTGAGTTTGATTTATCAACGCCACTGAGCGCAATCAACATGCCAAATACTGGTATTTTCTTAAACTACTCTTGGCTTGATAGTGAAGTTGAAGACAGCTTTGGTAAACGTAAGTTTAATGACCAATCAGATTATGTTTATAACATTGGCTTTATCCAAGATTTACCTGACCTAGGCGCATCATTTGGTGCAACATACCGTAACCAAGGTGATGCTTACGGACGCTTTGTAGGGGAAGAAGTAACAACCTCTTACGGCGCTGACTTGGAGTTATTCGTAGAAAAACGCTGGCAAGATGTAACACTTCGCCTAGTGGGTTCAAACTTACTAGATGCTAGTAAAGATGAAGTTTTCAACAAGTTTGACTCACTTGATGACCAAAACAGCCGTGACTTTGATGAGTACGAGCTTGAGTCTGAAGAAGCAGGCCCAGTCATTCAAGTAATGCTACGTTACGCATTCTAATCACGGGTATTGTCATTTTAAGCACGTATTGGCAAGCCATTACGTGCTTTTTTGGAGTTAAAACATGTTTAAACTGTCTTTTATCATGGCTGCATTATTAGCATCTCATACGCTTAGCGCTGCCACGCCAGTTATTTATAAAGATGAGCTTTATCAACAGCAAAAAATTGCCAAGTTAAATACGCTACCAGATAGCCTTAACTTTATGGTAATTGGCGACTGGGGACATAACGGCCACTTTTATCAAAAAGAAGTCGCACACCAATTAGAAATAGCCATGTATCAAACCGATGCTGACTTTATCATTTCAACTGGTGATAACTTTTACCCGAATGGGGTAGCAAGCGTCAACGACCCTTTATGGCAATCCGCTTACGAAGATATCTATCATGGCCCACATACATTTGAAGACTGGTACGTTGTATTAGGCAACCATGATTACCTTGGCAACGCTCAAGCACAAATTGACTATACAAACAAAAGTCAGCGCTGGCAGTTACCCGCAAGGTATTACAGTAAAACCTTTGAACTTGAAAACAATGAACAAGTTTTAATGGTGTTTTTAGATACCAACCCAATTCAGCCTGAATATAAAACCCGTGAAAAATACCGCTCAACTCAAGGTCAAGGTTATCAAACACAATTGGCTTGGCTTGAAACCCAACTTGCCGGCAGTAAAGCAAAGTGGAAGATTGTGGTCGGTCATCACCCACTTTATTCCAGTGGTAAACGCTTTGGCCGTAACCAAGGGCTTCGCGACATTTTAGAACCTATTTTGGAGCGTCATAACGTGCAAGCTTATATCGCTGGGCACGAGCACGACTTGCAATACAACCAACCAAAAAATAGCAAAGTGGCTCACTTTATCTCTGGTGGAGGCAGTGAAGCACGGTTTGTAAAACAACGTGAATTTACCCGCTACGCAGAAGCAACACCTGGTTTTTTAAGTGTATCTATCAATGGCGAAACACTCAGTGTAAGTGCGATTAATCACCTTGGTGAAGTACGTTTTAGCACTGAAAAGCACATAGATAAGTAAAGGATAAAATAATGAACTTTAAATTAAATACCATTTCAACAGTGCTCTCAAGTGCACTTCTGGTTACAGCTCTTAGCGGCTGCACAAGTAATGAGGAACCTAGCAGCCAAAGCAACGCAGCTATGGTAAAAGCAGCAATAGCTGTGGAAAAATTTGGCCCTCAACAAAATATGCAAGGCTCACAGGCAGCAGCGCTGGGTAATAACCAATGGTTGATTGCCAGCGAAAGCCAGGGCTTATTAGTGGCAGATAAAGACCAAAGCAGTGTGTTATTAGCGGGTAACTTTGAATCTATCTCACTAAAGAAAATCACAGAGCAACAATTTTTATTGGCTAGCCTAGATAACAATCAAGACAATGTGGCTATTTTTAAATTACTGAAAACGGACTCATCTTGGCAGCTAACTGAGCTTACACGTATCAGTCCACCACAAGCTCAGCCTGATGCCGTGTGTTTATTTAAAAACACTGATAACGAGACTGTCTCAGCGTTTGTGCCGGATGTTCGAGGTTTGATCAGCGAAACCATCATTTATGACTTAGCCACTAAGCAAGCAAAAAACATCGCTGTTCGTGAATTTTCAGCCGTTACTGAAACCTCAGGTTGCGCAGTTAATGATGATACTAAAACTTTGTATGTGGGTGAAGCTGAGCTAGGTGTTTGGGCCATTAATGCTGATGCGGAATCAGATGCCAACAAACAACCTGTGGCTTTAGTACAACCATATGGTGAATTAAACAGTGAAATTGGGGCATTATCAGTATCACAAGATGGTACTTTATGGCTTACTGCCACTGATGGCAATATGATCTATGCTTACCACGAAAATACTGAAAAACTAAGTCAGTGGTCACTTTCTGGCGATCACACCATTGAATCTGTTACAGCGAGTTTGATCAATAACAATCAAGCGCAGCTAGTTTTAATTGATGATGAAACAGGTGCCTACATTCAAGCAAATGTTAACTACACTGCGCAAACAGTTACTTCACAAAACCAAGTCGCGATGACTCACCTTCATGCCAGCACACAAACAACGCCAGTTGCAGCATTTGGCGATGCAGCAGATGACCCGGCAATTTGGATAAATGAACAAGACGCTAAAAGCAGCTTAATTTTAGGCACAGACAAACGCCGCGGCTTAATGGTTTATGATCTTGCTGGCAACAAAATACAATCACTTAATGTAGGGCGTTTAAATAATGTTGATGTACGCCAGCATCAGGATATAAACAACGAAACCCAGACTTGGATCACAGCCAGCAACCGCACGCTTAACAGTATTAGCGTGTTTACTGTCGATAGCGCGAACAAAGTAAACCATGTAACAGAAGTAGCCACAAACCTAGCCGAGATTTACGGTATGTGTATGTATTCGTCTGAATCTGGTCAATACATATTTGTTAATGATAAATCAGGTTTATTCCAGCAATATAAACTCACCGGTGAGCAAAGTAACTTAAGCGGTGAACTGGTTAGAGAGTTTACCCTACCAAGCCAGCCTGAAGGCTGTAGTGCTGATGATAAGCGCGGCCAATTATTTGCAGGTGAAGAAGATGCAGGCATTTGGTATATCGGTGCTGAGCCAACTTCTGGCAACAAAGCGCTCATGCTACAAGGTGTAAATGAGCAACTTGTGGCAGATGTTGAAGGCATGGAAATCTATCATGCTGATGATACTCGTTATTTAGTGGTATCAAGCCAAGGCGATAATAGCTATGTGCTTTATAAAATATCAGATAATACACAGCCTAGCCTAAGCTTTGCAGGTAAATTTAATGTGATTGCTAACCTAGATAAAGGCATTGACGGCGCAGGTGAAACAGACGGCTTAACCGTTACAGCTAAAGCTTTACCAGGCTATCCTGAAGGCATGCTTATAGTGCAAGACGGCTACAACCGTATGCCACTACAACCACAAAATTTTAAAATTATTGACTGGCGTGAAGTAAAAAAAGCGATTAAGTAAAAACCTACCATATTTAAACGTAATAAGGCTCTTACGAGCCTTTTTACTATGTGTATTTAAAATAAACCTAGTAAATTTAGAGTTATTAAAGCTATATACTACACTTTAAGCTCATAAATTAATTGAGATTATTATGCGTTTACTTCTTACATTGTTGCTCATTACTATAAGCGGATACGCTTTTGCTGAGAAAGAGGCAGCAGAATTGCCACCACTCAACCCCAAATACAATGCTGAGCATGCAATAGCACTGGTGAATAAAGGTTCAGGAATTTATGCGTTTAACTTACCCGGCTATAAATTACCTCACGATGTACAAGTGGTGTATAGGATTAAAAACCCCGATGTGGCTTTTTTAGATGTTGTGCGCAACGCAGAGCTTATAACGCTAAAGCCCAAACCTTTTAATATTCAACGCTTAATGCGCGGTGAAGAAATAACCATTACCGCAGATGTGTACGAGGGCAATTACAAAAAAGCAGGTAGCCTAATTTACACAAACAGAACAATAGAAATGAGTAAACAGCTATATGCTCGCCAATTAAAAGATTTAGCTAAAGCTAGCCAGTGGCAAGAATACGACATGATAGACCTAGGTAGCACAGAGCGAATTTACATTCATAAAATTAGCCAAGCACCTAGTTTCAGCCACCTAATTTTTGTAGATTTGGTAAATGCCTGTATGCAAAAGTTTAGAACCTCAACCCTCCTTCCTAGCCAGAATGAGTTAACGTATAAATTTATAAACTGCGGCACCCTAAAACCTTTGTTTTACGAAGCAGAAAATTTAAATAAATAGCTTAATAAGCATACTCAGCAATTATGTTTATACCTTCTTGCATGACTTCCTTTGACTGGCCAGCAAAGCCTAGACGCAAGTAACTAAAGTGTTTAGGTTTTAAGCTTCTATAAGAGTCGCAGAAATAAAACTCTGATTCTGTTTGCAAATAAATACTGCGCTTATGTAGATGCTTTTTAATATTAGCCGTATCTATGTTTAAGTTAACCCACATTGCCATCCCACCATCGGGCTTTTTATACTCAATAGGTAAACCTTTCACCTGCAGTGCTCTTAATGAGTTATCCATAGCTTCATACCTATGCTTATATAGCTTAGTCATTCGCTTTAAATGACGTTCAAATGCGCCTTCTTTCATAAAGTGCGCTAAAGCTAATTGCATAACCACATCATTTTTGTGATTCATTAACTGCTTCCACGCATTAAGCTGTGCGATAACATCAGGGGCAGCGCAAATGTAACCGATTCTGGCTGCGGAAAACATAATTTTAGAGAATGTAGAAAGGTAAATAACTATACCCGCAGGGTCATCCGCCGCCATTGGTTGTAACGGGTGACATTGGTAATGAAACTCATGGTCATAGTCATCCTCTATAATCATTACGCCATGTTGGTAACATAACTGATAAATTTGCATACGCCGTGTAGGCGATAAAGTAACAGTTGTCGGGTACTGATGCAGCGGCGTTAAGTACAGCATTTTAATTGAGAAACGGCTAAGTTGCGCTTTCAAATCATCAATACATAAACCGTATTCATCTTGTTTTATATCTACTAATTGTGCGCCACATGCTGCAAAAGCTTTACGGGCTGGTGGATACCCTAACGTTTCTACAGCAACAAAATCGTTAGTGCTAATAAATGCTTTCGAGATTAAAAATAGTGCTTCTTGTGAGCCATTACACACGAGTAGGTCGCTTGTTTTTAAGTTACGCGCTTTATATAAGTAATTGCTTATTTGCACTTTTAACTCACTCACACCACTTATATCACCATAATGAAATTTACTGGTATCTACATGGTTAAAGACATGACTTAAGGAGCGTTTAAATTCTTTATATGGGAAGCTATTAAGATCGGGAAGCCCACCTGCAAAATTATACTTATAATTATTTAAATTCATTGCAGGAGCTGGAACAGCTAACTCTTTGGCAAATTTATAGGCTTTAGGTGTTAAGACTGGCACTTGCTTAGTATTAGCGCTGCCTTGGATAGGTAAGGTTTGCGTTACTTTATAACCGCTACGCTCATGAGACTCTAACCATCCCTCAGCCACTAATAGTTGTAAAGCATTCATTATTGTATGGCGATTTAATTGATAAGCTTTCGCCATCTCTCTAGCTGAACTTAACTTAGCGCCAACCGCAATATCACCTTCAATAATTGCAGTACGAATAGCTTGCGCTAGCTGCAAATACTTTGCCTTATATTGCTTATTAAATTCTATATTAAGTGGCTGCATGTATTTTCTATCTGGTATAGGTAAAAGTTATATTCTGGTTGTTTTTACTAAACCAAATAAGCGTACATTTATTGCTCTTTAATAGCAAAAAATGGAGCGAATAATGTTCACTCAGCATATACATAAAACAAACAAGGTTGTTTTAGAACCACTAAACCATAAACACTTAAATGGATTATATAAAGCAGGTAAGCACCCTAAGGTATGGCAATGGGTACTAGTTAACTACACAAAAACCCCTGAAATGCTAAAAGAGTGGTTTTTAACACAGGCGCAATTTAATAAAGACGAACAGATTGTTTTTGCGATTATTGACACAAATACACAGCAAGTAGTAGGTACAACACGATTATTTAAATTAGATAAACACAACCTGAGTGCTGAAATAGGCCACACCTTTATTAGTAATGACTGGCAGCGAACTTACATAAATACACATGCTAAATTTTTACTGCTCAAATACGCATTTGATGATCTTAATTTAGTGAGAATTACATTTAATACTCATGAATATAATCAAAAATCACGTAATGCTATTGCACGTTTAGGTGCACGTTTTGAAGGACTCGCTTATAAAGATAGAAAGCTCAGCAATGGTAGCTATAGAAACACAGCAAAATTTAGCATAGTTGATGAGCAATGGCCGAACATAAAATTGCAACTAGAGGAGAAGCTCTAATGTACCCACCTTCGCATTTTCAAGAGCATGATATTAAACGTTTGCAGGCATTGGTTGAGCAATTTCCGCTAGCGAGTATTTTAACGCCCAGCTCGCAAAGTGATTTAAATAATATATGCCATGTACCTGTACTATATGATCCCATTTGTAATGTATTCATTGCACACGTAGCTAAACATAACCCACTAACACAATGTGATAAACGTTCTGTAAAATTACACTTTAATGGTGATAGCTGCTATCTATCTCCCTCGTATAGTAATAATAAAACACTGCCAAGCTGGCTTTACTCATCAGTACAAGTCACTGCAAAGGTAGTGATTATTAAAAGCGACAGCGAGAAAGAAAAAATAATGAGTCAATTAACAACCCATTTTGAGCAAACCTTTAAGCCCATGTGGAATATTAATGATATGCCCAAAAGTAGGCGTCAAGCAATGTATCAACAATTAAGCTTTATAGAGTTTACTCCCACTCACTGGAGTGGAAACTTTAAGCTAAGCCAAAATAAATCAGCAGAAATTAGAGCCCAAATAAAAGAAAACCTAAAGCAAGCTCATAAACACTCTATTGCCGCTTTATTTCAAACATGAAAAAAGGCCCTTTCGAGCCTTTGGATTAACTTTGGAAATATAAAGCTTTAAAAAATTATATCAGTGTAAGCAGTTGTGGCGCTGCGCTGTGGTAGTCAACGGCCATAGCAATACTGAGTGCTGTAATATTTATAATAGAAAAAGCAAACACTTGGCGTGCCCAGCTCGTTAAATTAACATTACGGCGATAGCCACGCAGGGCCATAAGTAACCACCAAAAACTGGTAATACACGCCACTGCCATAAAGGCGGCGCCAGTGTAGCCACTTATTGGTAATAGCATGACGACTAAAGCGTACACAGCAATATAAAGTACAATATGGCGCTTCGCTTTATCAATACCTTGCGCTACGGGTAATACGGGAATACCTGCGGCTTGGTAATCTTTAAAGCGAAAAATAGCAATGGCATATGAATGCGGCATTTGCCACAGACTAAACATAACTAATAGTATTAATGCACCTATATCGAACTGCCCGGTTACAGCGCAGTAACCTACAACAGGGGGCACTGCGCCAGAAAGGCTACCTACAAACGTGCCATAAACTGAGTTGCGCTTCATGTAAAGGCTATAAACCCCAACATAAATGATATAGCCAAACGCTGCAAAAAATACCGCGGCTTGTGTGGTGTAAGCAATGAGTAAACCAAAACCTACAACCCCCAATAAAACCCCGTGACTTAGTGCAGCAAAGGCCGACATTTCGCCTGTTACTGTAACCCGCGTACGAGTACGTGCCATGGCTACATCTATGTCCCTATCAATTACATTGTTGATAGCACAGCCCGATGCAACCACAAGTGACAAGCCAATAAGCGTAACAACCATTAGCCATGGGTCTATATCCCCGCGCGAGGCAAGTAAAAAACCGCCTGCAACGCTGATAAGGTTGCCCATAATAATGCCTGGCTTAGTCACTGATAAATAACGACGAAACATCTTCAACTCCTAGTACATCATCATTGCGTTAGATTCGTAAATTATCCAAACCGATAACCCAACAACCATGACGATAATTAGGGCACTGAATAAAAATGAGAAGGTACTTGCACGACCATCTTCTGTCGTAAAATTAAGGTGTAAAAAGTATTTTAAGTGCACCCAAATTTGTACAATAGCTAAAGTAACAATGCTCCAAAGCGTAGTTACTTTTGAAAAGTCGCCTTCCATTACCATGTAAAACGGTATGGCGGTTAAAATTATTGATAGCACAAAGCCTATTAAGTACGTTTTAACGCTGCCATGAGACTCATCATGGTGCTCGTTTTGCATTTGCTTTAACGCGTGCGCTTCGCTGTGGCTCATTACATTGCTCCCATTAAATAAACAACGGTAAATACACAAATCCAAACAATGTCTAAGAAGTGCCAAAATAGGCTTAGGCAGCTTAAGCGTGTCACTGTTTGTTTACCTAAGCCGCGTTTAGCCACTTCTATCATCATAATACTCATCCAAATTAGACCCGCAGTTACGTGCAAACCATGTAAGCCTACTAACGAGAAGAATGAGGTTAAAAAGGCACTTTGTTGTGGACCATTACCATGCACAATTAGGTGATGAAATTCGTAAATTTCCATGCCTATAAACACAGCACCTAAACAAAAGGTAATAAACAACCAGGTGAGTGTTAGTGCCTTTTTTTGCCCTTGTGCGGCAATCATGGCAAAGCCAAAAGTAATACTACTAATGAGTAGCGCCGCTGTTTCTACAGCAACAAAGTCGAGTTCAAAAATGTCTTTACCTGATACACCACCGGCTGTGTTCATAAACAGCACGGCGTAAGTGGCAAAAAACGAGGCAAATAATAGGCAATCGGTCATTAGGTATAACCAAAAGCCAAAAATTGTATCGCCAGAGGTATCGTGATGCTCATGTGCATGATCATCGTGCGAAACTGAGTCTAAATGGGCAGTTTCTACATTCGCAGATAGTGTACTCACGCGCTTAGCTCCTTATTTCCACTAGAATTATACGCAGCTTCAATACGTGCGATTTCATCAGGTTGTATATAGTAATCAACATCGCTGGTGTAACAACGCTTGATAAATAAGGCAATTGCGCCAACAAAACCAACGGCAGCTAACCACCAGATATGCCAGATCATGGCAAAGCTAAATACAGTTAAGCTTGCTGCAATTAACACCCCAGATGCTGTGTTTTTAGGCATATGAATTGGGCTGTAGCTTGCTTTTGTTTGATACGCTTGGCCTTTTTCTTTCGCTTCGCTCCAGGCATCAATGTCATCAACGTGAGGAATAGTGGCAAAGTTATACACTTGTGGAGGTGAGCTAGTTGCCCATTCTAGTGTATGGCCGTTCCACGGATCGCCGGTTGTATCGTCAAGTGCTTCGCGGTCTCTAAAGCTAACAAAGAGCTGCACAACTTGGAAAATAATACCAAACATAATAATGACAGCACCGCCTGCTGCAATGTATAACCACATGTTCCAATCTGGGTTATTAGTGTGGTTTAAGCGACGTGTCATACCTAAGAAACC
Organism: Pseudoalteromonas sp. UBA6610; assembly: GCF_002433295.1. NCBI lineage: Bacteria > Pseudomonadati > Pseudomonadota > Gammaproteobacteria > Alteromonadales > Pseudoalteromonadaceae > Pseudoalteromonas > Pseudoalteromonas sp. UBA6610. The sequence continues at coordinate 112,262 of NZ_DJHW01000030.1, forward strand.
AAGTACATACAACGGCATAAACGCCACGAAGAAACCAACTATCCAACACCAGAAAGACGCTTTACCCCATTTTTCGCTAAGCTTAAAGCCCATTGCTTTAGGGAACCAAAATACAAAACCTGCAAGGTAGCCAAATACAGCGCCACCAATAATTGTGTTATGGAAATGCGCAATTAAGAATAAACTGTTATGCAACACGTAATCGGCACCCGGAATAGCCAGTAGTACGCCGGTCATACCGCCTACTGTAAAGGTAACCATAAAGCCTAATGTCCAAAGTACAGGAACGCTGATACGTAAACGGCCGCGGTAAATGGTAAACAACCAGTTGAATAGCTTAACGCCAGTTGGGACGGCAATAACCATGGTCATTACCCCAAAGAACGCATTGACGTTGGCGCTCGACCCCATGGTGAAAAAGTGGTGTAGCCAAACAATAAAACCTAAAATAGAGATTGCACCGCTGGCATACACCATCGATTTGTAACCAAATAAACGTTTACCGGCAAAGGTTGAGATAATTTCAGAAAAAATACCAAAAGCAGGCAGTACTAAAATATAAACCTCAGGGTGACCCCACGCCCAAAACAGGTTGATGTACATCATGGCGTTGCCGCCCGCTGCATTGGTAAAAAAGTGAAAATCAAGGTAACGGTCAAGCGTTAGCATGCCCAGCACAGCAGTTAAAATAGGGAAAGATGCTGCAATTAAGATATTTGCCCATGTACATGCCCATGTAAAAATTGGCATTTTCATTAGGGTCATACCTGGGGCACGCATTTTAAACACAGTCGCTAAAAAGTTTACTGCAGTTAAAAGTGTACCGAGCCCGGAAATTTGCAAGGCCCATATATAATAATCGACCCCCACCCCAGGGCTAAAGGTCAGCTCCGAAAGCGGCGGATACGCCACCCAACCTGTTTTTGCAAACTCACCAAATACAAGCGACAAGTTAATTAAAATGGCTCCGCTGGCAGTAAACCAAAAACTTAGGTTATTTAAAAATGGAAAAGCGACATCGCGTGCGCCAATTTGCAGTGGCAATACAATGTTCATTAGGCCAATCATAAATGGCATAGCCATAAATATGATCATGATAACGCCATGCGCTGTAAATATTTGGTCGTAATGCTCAGGAGGCAAATAACCTGGTGCACCGCTGGTAGCAAGTGCTAACTGCGCACGCATCATAATGGCATCAGAAAAACCACGAAACAGCATTATTAATGCTAAAAAGATGTACATTACGCCTAAGCGTTTATGATCAACAGAGGTGATCCAGTCGTGCCAAAGCACGCCCCACTTTTTATATTTAGTAATAAGCCCGGCAATAATAAGCCCGGCAATCGCTATCACCGTCATGGTAACCATTATAATTGGCTCATGAAACGGAATTGCGTCGAGTGAAAGTTTACCTAAAAACGACATTATTATTCCTCGCCCTGGCTGTGAGATGAAGGCATTGCGTGTTCATTCATTTCATGGTGCTTTTTGCTCATTTGCCCATGATCGCTCATCGCTTGATGTTTTTTGTTCATATCGCCATGTGCCTGCATATACTTCATCACAATGGTATGAAATAGGCCGTCGTCGACCTTGCCATAATAGGCAACAGGATTGTTTTCACTGGCTTTTGCAAGCTCAACATAATTGGCATGAGTGAGGTTATTAGCATTGGCTTTAACGCTTGTTACCCACGTGTCAAAATCAGCTTGTGTTGGAGTGGCAATGGCATTGAACTTCATACCGGTAAAACCTGCGCCACTGTAATTAGCAGAAAAGCCTTTAAATGTGCCCGGCTCATTTGCGATTAAATGAAGCTTGGTTTCCATGCCTGCCATAGAATAAATTTGACTACCTAGCTGAGGAATAAAAAACGAGTTCATTGTGCTTTCTGAAGTGATTTTGTATTCCACCGGCACATTTGCCGGAAATACCAATTCATTTACCGTTGCAATACCTTGCTCTGGGTAAATAAATAGCCACTTCCAGTTTAATGAAACCACCTCTACAGTAAGGTGTTCGCCTTTACCTTCAATAGGTTTATAGGGGTCTAAGTCTTGGGTAGACTGCCAGGTAATAACACCTAAAATAATAACGATAACAATAGGAACAGCCCAAACAACGGCTTCAATCTTATTTGAATGAGCCCATTTTGGTGCATAAATTTCATGATCTTGTGTGTCTCGGTATTTCCATGCGAAATACAAAGTCATCACAATAACGGGGATTACTACGAGCAGCATAAGGACAGTAGCAATGATGATTAAGTTTTTCTCATCAATACCTATTTGGCCTTTTGGATCGAGTATCCCGCCTTTACAGCCTGACAACGCCAGCACCGTATTAGCTAAAGCAATATTACAAAGGTTACGAATTAACAAGGGAGTATCCTACAAACCTAGAGTTTTAATTTGCTGCTTTGAATGAAAATTAAGCAACGATTTTTCAATAAAAACCCAAGTTAACTAGAACTAAATTATAAAAATAAAGGGGACTGAACCCGCTGCAAGTGGATGCAAAAAATACCTAGCAACAAACCCAGCTTCTAAACGCATTTATATAACGTAATAAAAGTTAACTTGGGTGAGTGTTGGTTGGCTGACGTGTTTAAAACACGCGGCTACATTGCTAATGCAAACTTTAATTATTTACAGCAAGAAAAAATAATTAAAACCAGCAACAAGTGAAGCCTTACAGACAACCTGTAAAGCTAGGTGGAGCACGACAACCATGTGCAGCGGACACAGGTTGGTGTACTTTTGCCTCGCGAAAAGCGAAAGCGGCTTTACGAAGGATTATTCCGGCACGACGCGCCGGAAAAATATGGAACAATAACCAGCAAAGGCCAATGAGTAACTGACTAGATATGATCGGATGAGCTAAAAATTGCGTAACGTGCAGCAAAACAGGCTCAACAATAGAGCCATTGCTAAACAACGCTTCAAGCTGAAAGGCATCCTCTAATGCACCACTTAGCAGCATTACCGTATTAAACACTAATAATGTTATAGCGACACACACGCCCTTGCCCGCTTTATTCAAGCGCTCACACGTTTGCGGTTTGCTAGAAGCAAAAGCCGTATTTGTATGATGCAAAGAAAGTGTGTTCAAAGACATTAACCTACTAAATGACTAATAACAAAATTAGAGTAATAAAGCGCGCAATGGAAAAATTAAAAAAACATTGCTGCTGTAAGCCCTAAAACGAGGTGCTAAATACAATCAAACCCGGCTAGCACACATTTACCTAGTGAGAATTGATCCGTATCAAACAAACTTTCAAAACTTACTGAAAGTTCGATGCTGAGTATAACAAAGACAGTTTTCGGTTCAACAAAAAATATAAAGTTTTGCGTTAAGCTTTCGCAGCTATTTTGTTAATAAAAAATAACATAATAAAAATAAAGACTTAGTTTATAAATATTTTATATTTAGGAAGCTTGAGGAGTAGAGATAAGGGGGATTAATGAAGTTAAAAATAAAGCCGCACAAACAAAAACAGCCCAAATTCAGTCACCACCGAACTTGAGCCGCCTTTCACACTGACAACATCTTCACACACATATAAAGATTCTTGGTTTACACTGCGTGGCAATTGTAGGGAATAAAAACAACTCAAAACCGGTCACCACCGACCTTGAGTTGCCTTTCACACTGACAACATCTTCACACACAATATAAAGATTTTTGGTTTACACTGCGTTGCAATTGTAGGGGATAAAAACAACTCAAAACCAGTCACCACCGACCTTGAGTTGCCTTTCACACTGACA
>NZ_DJHW01000030.1:116386-116613 GCF_002433295.1 Pseudoalteromonas sp. UBA6610
TTCACACACAATATAAAGATTCTTGGTTTACACTGCGTGGCAATTGTAGGGGAATAAAAACAACTCAAGCTAAGTCACCACCGAACTTGAGTTGCCTTTCACACTGACAACATCTTCACACACAATATAAAGATTTTTGGTTTACACTGCGTGGCAATTGTAGGAGATAAAAACAACTCAAGCTGTTATTTATGGAAGTGAATCCACCGAACTTGAGTTGCCTTTCA
>NZ_DJHW01000117.1:0-16930 GCF_002433295.1 Pseudoalteromonas sp. UBA6610
TGTCTTCTAAACCGTCAATAAATACATAAGCTTCAGAAGTCATCGTTAATCACCTGAGTTTTATTGCTTTTACGCTGTCTTGCATTATAACCGCCCACATCTGCGGCTAGCTCGTTAATTTCATCCAGCAATGAGCCTTGCAATTGAAGAACAACAAGGGCTTCAAACAATATATCGCTTTTTACTACCTCTCCTTGTTCAAGCTTTTGTACCGTGGAGCGAGATACACCAATCATCTTAGCGAACGTGCTCTGGGTATAAAGTAAAGTACGATGCTGACGAATTAAATCACCCAAGCGACGCGCCAACTTTAATGCTTGTTCAGATCTCATAAATGATTACCTAATCGGTCATTAATGTACTAATGATTAGTTTAGCGGTATTTAATATGATTGCAATATTATTTAAATAGAGACGTAATGAGCTTCGAGGACCGGCGCTCAAGTTTACCGTAGGCGCCAAGCTTGCTCACGTTAGAAGCGTAGCTTCTCATTACTTAATAAATTAACACCGTAAAGCCCAGCTTTTGAACGCCAACAAGTTGCGCGTCTACAAGGTGAATTTTACACTGGCGTGGATGTGGTGTTTAGGCGCGATTTTATATCGCGCTTGTAGACGATGAGCTTGCTCACGTTAGAAGCGCAGCTTCTCATAACTTAATAAATTAACAGCGTAAAAGCAGGGCGAGTAAAAAACCCTTCAACAGTATTTTTATTAGGTACTTCAGTGATATGATTTAAACATATATGACAGAAAGGATGTCGCATGATTTTAAAAGATAAATCTCTATCAACTTCCAATTACGCTAAGATCAAAGCGGGTCAAAAACAAGAGCTAGACGTAGCATTTTACTTACGCCGCGCATTTAAAGACCACTCTCAAGTATTTGTGTTTAACGATGTAAAGTTTAAACACAACGGCGAAACCGCACAGATAGATCACCTAGTTGTTTACACCTACGGATTTATTCTTATTGAATCAAAAAGTATTACCGGTGAAGTTGCAATAAACCAACATCAAGAGTGGAGTCGCAGTTACCGTGGGCAATGGCAAGGCATGCCGTCACCAATCAAACAAGTTGAGCTACAATTGGCATTACTAAAAAGTTTAGTAAGAGACAATGCTCCTCAACTCCTGCCAAAAATGTTTGGTAAAATACAACAAAATTTTGGTGGCCGTGAATGGCATAGCATCTGTGCAATATCGAGTAATGCCATAATTAATCGAGATAATACACCAAAAACGCTTGAGGAGCGTCTCGTTAAGTCTGAGTTTATAGCTGATAAACTTTTAGACATAATGAAGCTACCTGCCTCAACACCAAATGCTCTGCACTTTTTTTCGACCAATACTCGTCCTTGGTTTAGTGAAGAAAGCCTAGCTAGGATCTGTGAGTTTCTTTTAGAGCAAAATATTGCCCCTTCCACACCGTTAAAACCTGGCGCAAAAACATCAAGTCTCAACGAACCAAGCCCAGTTTATCAAGATGAATCAACAGCTATTGCACCAATAACTCAAGAGCAACCAAATATTGCCAATGAAATAAATTTAAAGTGTAAGCAGTGCAATAATCAAACGACGCTTAAACCTCGCTCAGGTCGCTACGGCTATTTTGTTACATGTGGCGAGTGCGATACCAATACACCTATGAAAACGTCTTGCCCGCAATGTAGCAGCGCTAATACTAAAGTGAGCAAACGCAAAGAGCTCTACTCATTAGTGTGTAGTGATTGTGAAAATACAGCGCTTTTGCAAATTTGATTGATAATATCGCGTTGGCGATAGCAACCAAGGGGCGCATAGCGCCGAACGCCCCTTGGAACCCTTCGACGCCCCGCAACTTCACTTATCTTCAAATACAAAATTAATATGAACGTAAACGTGATGAACGCACATCCATGTGCAAGCATCACTTCTCTCACATCCATGTGAGGTAATTACTCACTAATTATGTGTTTTCAGGTGAAGTTGAAGGGGGAATATCTTGGCTAATGCCTTCAAAATTAAATTAGTGCTGCTAATTTGTTCTATTAGTAGCAGCACTACTATTTAAAACTTTGAGACCATGTATAAGCCTGGTATCATCCTACGTCATTAGATTATTTAGTGGTAAAGTTATGGAAAACGGTGAAATTCTTGTTATTGATTTATTTGCAGGCCCTGGAGGGCTTGGCGAAGGGGTTTCTGCAGCTAAAACAGAAGATGGTAAATCTCCTTTTCAAATAGGTATCTCAGTCGAAAAAGATTTTCACGCCCATAAAACTCTTACTACTCGTGCTTTCTTTCGAACACTCAAAAAAAAATCTCAGCCATTGGATAATTATTATAATTATCTACACGGAAAAATTACACGAGATGAGTTGTTTGAACTTCACCCAGATATAGCAACAGAGGCTAATCAAGAAACTCTCAATGGGGCTAAAGAACTTGGCAAAGACAATAAGCTCATCCATGAGCGTATAAAAGAACTAGTCAAAAAGCATAAAGGGCCAAAAGTTCTAATCGGTGGCCCTCCTTGCCAAGCATATTCATTAGCTGGCCGCTCACGTAATGCCGGAAATAAAAGCTATATTGCAGAAGAAGATACTCGCCATTTTTTATATAAAGAGTACTTAGAAGTAATCTGTCTAGCGAAGCCTGATATTTTTGTAATGGAAAATGTTCGCGGGATACTTACGGCCAAAGTAAATGGCCAAGTCATGTTCCCACAAATACTGGAAGACTTACGAAGTCCGGGTTCAGTAGCAAATCATAAAAAGATTCCAAAATATAAAATCTACTCATTAGTCGTTGATGCCGAAAGCCCTGAAAATCCACAATACAAAGATTCAGCAGACTTTTTAATTCGTTGCGAACAATACGGTATCCCTCAAGCTAGACATCGTGTGATTTTACTCGGTGTCCGCGAAGATATTAAAGCTACTCCAGAAACACTAAAACTATGCGAATACCAAGTTACCGTAGAGCAAACTATTAGTGACTTACCATGTTTACGCAGTGGTTTTTCAAAACAAAAGGATAACGCAAAAGATTGGGAAGCAGCTGTTGCTAAAAATGCAGATAAATTAAAGCAGATTCTGACAAAGCAATTTGACCCAGAATCAGCAAATAGCTTAAATCTTCAGCCAAAAATCGGTTTATCTAGAATAGAAACTGCATTAAGTGACAAAACTCCAGACATGCCACAGTCATTGAAAGCCTGGTATATAGACCCTAACTTAAAAGTAGTACTAAACCATGAAACCAGAGGGCACATGGTAGATGATTTACTACGGTACGCATACTGCGCTGCATATGCTCAAATAGAAGGCTCATCACCTAAATCTCATCACTTTCCGAAAGAATTAGCCCCAGCCCATGCAAATTGGGATACAGGCACACATGCAGACCGTTTTAGAGTGCAAGTTGCAGATAAGTATGCAACGACAGTGACAAGCCATATTTCAAAGGATGGCCACTACTTCGTACATTACGATCCACAGCAATGCAGAAGTTTAAGTGTTCGTGAAGCGGCCCGGCTACAAACATTCCCTGATAATTATATTTTCGAAGGAACGAGAACTAATCAGTATGTACAGGTAGGAAATGCTGTGCCGCCTTATTTGGCTAAAAAAATAGGAGAAATAGTTTTAGATTTATTACTTTAATTCGATAAAGTCACAAAGCTATGTATTTCTCATCATTGATATCAAATAGAGTCGAACCATTTAGGCTTTATTATCACATGTTCTTTCATCTGCACTTCTACACCTAGCCGTAAGTCCCTTAACTGCTCGGCAAGATCGTTCCCGTCAATTAAATCTATTGGTGTAGCCCCGTCTCTTTGAGCTTCTTTTTTTGCATCTCGAGTAAACGTACCTGTAGTAATAAATAAACCTTTATCAGCCCTTCCCATCATAGCACCTCTAAAATCTCTAATGGCTGGTGATGATACTGAGCCCGTATATCTTTTACATTGAAATACGACGTGAAATGATAAGACGCCGCCAATTTTAAGAATACCTTTACCATCAATGCCTCCATCAGCAGACTTACCAGTGACTTCAACATTAGAGAAACCTAATTCTCGCAAAAATCGCTGACTAAGTCTTTCAAATGCGTCAGGTTCAATATTCTTTAATATGTCAACAAGTTCATCTTCCCATGTTAGCTCATTTAATTCATCAGACTTCGCTATTAAGTTACTGAGTTCTTTTTTTTTGGCTCTATTTTTATTATTTGTCGTTCCTGACAATTTCCTTACAATTATTTTTGATTGCTCTTTATCAATTTTCTTTGTTTTTAGCCCTTCACTTGTTAACGCCCACAGTGCACGGCCTGAATTTTCGATCAGGCCAAGCCTTTTTAGATAGTTTCTTGCCCATGCAAGACGGTAAGAGAGTTTTGATGTATTCCCTCTATGAACATCATCAACTTCCTCATCAGTTAACGATAAAAGCTGAATAACCGTTTCCTCCACCTCTTGATTAGTTCCAGAACCACCTAATTTATGGAAAGCCTCTAAAACTGGGTCGAAAAGTTCGTCATATTTGTATTTAAATATTTCCACGATTTACCTTATGGTTAAGCTGTATAGCTAAGTTTTAAATATCTAAGAATTAGTTAACATTCTGCTCGAATAATCAGAACTCATGAATGTATTCAATTCTGTAGAAGACCTTATAACATCCCAAAGCTCTTCTTTTTTTGAAAATTCACCATAATCATCACTTAGAGAATATGTTTTTATAAGATCATTCATTAAAAATAATAATTGTTTCAAATATTCCTTCATTTCTTCGTTAATTACCTCTTGTCTCCAAATCTTATCAAGAGAGAACTTTTCTCCAGATTCTTTCGCCCATAAATAAATTGCAGATATAGCATATGGAACAGCAGCTGAGCGCAGTTGCCCTATTGCATTTTTCCCTTGTCCATATACCTCTTCCATAGTCCTGAACAGTATTATTTTAGCAATAAGTTGCTCATAAAATTCACGATTGATGTCTTTGCCTTCCCCCTGCTCTGGTTCAATATCTTCAATAAAAGTTCGAAAAACTTTCTCGCCGCCTTTCTTAACAAGGTGTGGCGCGTCTCCCCAAGCACAATAGTATTTGGCTAACAACTCTTTCGTGAAGCGTTTTCTAGGTGGGAACTCGCTTTTTAATCTTTGTCCATTGGAGCTTTTTCTCACTTGAGTATTGAAATCTCCTTTTGCTCTTTCAAAAAACCATTTTTTTCCAGACGGAGTTAAAACACTCTCGCTGAGTGACTTTAGCTTTACTAATTTAGGGCTTCGAGATCTTAGGTCAACTTTAGAAACCCTCGATTGACTATTGGAGTACTCGCTAATTTTAGAAATCAAATCATCTAAATCTTTTGATTTACTTGTTTTAGCAATATTAATTTTTGCCATTACCTTGACATTACTAATATCTAACCCTTCCTTGTTAGAAAAATAAATAGATGCTGTAGTCTGTCCACCATTCACAATCTGAAAGTCTTCTAGGCTCTCCAGATAAAGTGATTTTCGATAAAAAGTTGTTTTTGCTTCTGTGGCAGTAATAGTTAAACCATTATTAAATGCAATGAACTTTTCAGGCTCATCTTTAATAGTTTGCTTAATTCCTCTATTTACACCTTTGAACTGTAAAAATGAACGAACATTTTTTTCTAATAACTGGCTTGAATACCGTTTATAAAGATCTGCCAAAATCGGTGCATCCAAAACACACAGATAAGATTCAAAATCCTTCTCCTCGGCAGCTTTAATAACCTCAATATTCTTACCAATTACATCCTTAAAAACAACTTTAAGTGGTTCAGCTCTACCTTGTGAGGCATATATATTTGCTAGATAGTTTAAGTCAACAACTCTTCTGATAAAAAGAAGTTCTTTAAATTGAGCTTTTTTACCTACAACTTTATGAGAGAAGTTTTTCTTTTCATCTTTAAAATGAATATTGCGTAAATGAGGTTCTTCTCCTCTGAAAGAAACTGTAGCAGATAAAGTAACTAGGAATATTTCTATAACATCAAATTGAATTAACCCATCTTCACTGCCCAGCTTTGCAATTAACGGTTTAATGGGCTCAGACTCCTGAACATTTTCAAGCTTATTTTGCAGTGCAGAAGACACTAGTCGAATGGCCTTTTTAAATTGCTCTTCATAAACGCTCCGTTGCGATATAAGAAAGCTTTCACAGCTTTCCGCTAAGTAAGCCTCATCCACTATGAATATTTGCAGCCGTTCGCCTGTACTATTTACAGAGTAACCATTGATCTTAATTTTATCGTCATTTGATAGGTAATATGCGTGGTTAATATCTTCCGAGTCGACAACCTTAGTCTCCAGCAAGAGTGGCATTACTTCGTCTATTAACAAGCTTTGTTGAATAAAACCATCATCATCTTGACTAGAATTTAATAAATCATCGCGAGTATTTATAACTGCACTTAAGCTCACTTAGTAATTCTCCTGTAAAACTTTAAACTCTTGTAACTCTCTAATATCTAGGTTGTATTTTACTGAATAAACTGCAAGTGGAAGGCAAGATCTCACAATTTTTGGGAAGCTATCATTAGTACAATCAAAAACTTCCTTTGTCTTTCTAGTAAACAATAAATTTGAATACTTTGATAACCTTTCTTCATTTAAGCTTTCTTTTTCTAAGGCAGCTAACAATAAGGTAATATCTCCACTACGTTTTTGTATTTGAGCTTTAATCTTTAAAAAAAGATCTTTCAATGACAAACCATGTTCCGTTTCGCTGATCGAGAAAACAGTCAATGATAACTTTTTATCATCAATGTTATCTAACTGGAATTCACTTGAAATCTTAACTATTGATGAGCTTATAGACTTTGTTTTTATTTCAATTGATGAACTAGGTAGTTCAAAGTCATGAGCCGCATCGTATGGACCCACCCAAGCTTTTAACGCAGGGTCAATACTTGAATCAGAACTAACGCTTTTTATTAAATCCAATAAATAACTTAATTCTCCCCACAGCCCAATAAGTCGCTCTTTACTTAAACTTCTTTCAATAGTTTTAGAAAAAAAAGAGACCCACTTCACATATGTTCTTACAAACTCTTTAGATGCTTCTGTAGGGTCTGAAAAACCTTTTATAGAGTCTATTAAAGAAACAACTAAATCATCGAATAGTGATGAAAAATCATTATCTAAAAGTCTTATGATTAGGAAGTGTCCTTCTTTTACAAACAAAAGCTCTATATTATCGTTATTTAGAGCATCGAATTTAGGTGTAAATAAGGATGGCAGGTAAATTAATATTGAGTGATTTGCCCCTTCATCTACTGCTAAAAACACTTCTAATGAACCGCTCGCCTCAAATCGCAAAGTTTGGTAACCAGATTCAGTCTGTTGTGATTCCAATAATCGCCATTTTTCACTTAATTCCATTACAACTCCGCATCAGAAGGTAAAAGTTCACCGGAAGCATCATCTTCTTCTTCCGGAATCTCTAGGTTATAGTCACCTTTTACATATTCACCACACGGATCGACAGTTCGTTTGATTGGAGGGAAGCCTAATGCCATGCCAACTAACGGTTCTGTCAGTTCTTGTTCTCTCTCTTTCAATAAACGTTGAACATTTAAATCCACTTCTCCTGGTACTTGATTAAACGCATAAAACGGATCAAATAAATAAAAAATCAAAACGCCTTGGTTCGGAGTTAGTTTTTCTCGATATATTCGTTCAGGTTTAGTCTTTGTTTCTGCCTGTTTAATTGCGTCGCCTTCGGTGAGGTTAGGATCATTCTTCAATATTTCTTGGGCCTTTTGTTTGATAAACTCTTTTTCTGCTAAATAAGCTATGCCCTCTTCAAGAGCAACTTTCATATCAGTACCACCACTCATAATATTGGCAGACGAGCCAGTTGCTTTAAACTTTTGATCTTTTACAAATTCGTCATAAAAATGGTTGCCTTTAACAGGAGTAGGACCACTTCTCACTGCTAACTGAATGTCTTTTATGAGGCCGGTATCTTCTTCCGTCATAATCCCTAACCCCTTTTCCTTAGAAGCGCTACCTGTTAATTTAATAGCAATAGTCCAAGATGTTAGTAAGTTCTTGTTGGCACATTTTTTTAAATATTGTTTGATTAGGCTAAGCCTCATCTCATCAAAATTATTATTTCCATCGAGTATTTTGTTTAAGTCTTCTAAAGTTACAGTCGTTGAGAGCAGTGACCCTTTTTTTTCAGCTTTCGCGAATAAAGGTGAAACTATTCTTTTAAAGTCTTTCCAAACATTGCTGATTTTCTCTTTAGTAACATCAAACTCTGTTGTCATCACTAATGAATCTTGGAAGGACCATTTTACACTTGTTGTATTTTTTAAAATGGTAGGACGTGTAATTTGTAAGACTCCGGGATGCTTCCTCACTTTTAGTTCAAAATCTCTAGGAGTAGCTTCTTTTTCATCCATTTTTTTAAATTCTGCTTTCAATTCATCAATACACAATGACGTTGAATCATATTTAGATATAAGGTCTCTTGAGGTGAATAGTTTGCAACAATCTAAGTAGCCTGGGCGATAGCCGAACCACCTACCCATTTGTAAGAGTGAGTCAGAATAATTTGTTGTTCGAACAAAATAACTTACTGTCAACCCTTCTAAAGTGAAGCCCCTAGATAGTCTATTACCACCAATCGCAATTATCTTACGAGGCTTTTCATCTTGATATTTCAAATCTTTACCTGTCGCACTATTTAATGCGGTCACTTCAATATTCGAAACAGCATCTACAAGTAAAGGACTTATTGCATCATAGGAGACTGGTTGCATGTAGTCATCAATGTACTTATCCGGCAGATAACTATGAATTGAGCCAACAATTTCTGCACAATAATCTAACCAGACTTTTTCAAATTTACGGTAAATTGAGCTTGGAGAGTTCAGCTTATCCATCTTTAATCGAGTTTCGATATCTTTATAGAAATCATTGAGCAAAGTTGCAGTCTTATTCTGCCAAGCGGTGAACCTAGATATATGAACTAGCATCGTGTTATGTGGTTGGTAAATTTTGGAGTGAAACATGTCTTTACGTCTAGTTTCTCGTACAGCTATACCTAAAATAAAGCACATTACCGCATCTTTAATGCTTTCTGGTAAGGCTTCTGGAAACTTATCTACTGACTTAGCAGCTCGAGTTTTGCGTCGATACTCACTGAATGATGCAAAGTTAAGGTAAGTGCCATATTCACCGAGCTTATCATCCCAATCTTTTTTATTATCAAATCTCTCGATCCCAATAACATTGTCGTCAATGTCCATTACTCTACTTGGAAAATCCGAAACATAATCATCTATATCAAATACTACTGGTAGTTTTTTACTTGGCTGAAGAGTCTCAAAAATCCTATGAGCACCAATATAGTTTGTGGGTGTATCGAGCAAAAAAATGAAGTCGTCAGGAAATAGGTTATCTACCTGCATAAACAAAGTCTCTTTAGAGCCCTCTTTAGATTTATCAGGAATACTCCATAAATCATCAGAAGCTTCATTTCTATCTTGGATTACATTTGCAAATGGTGTAGCTGTGTAGCCTAAATAAGATTTTTTATGAAAAATCCCTAGTATTGCTCTTATATGCCCATTAATTTTAGAGGCGTATTTTTCACCCTTATGGCCTTCATTATTCAATGAGGCATTATCTGCTTCGTCGTCAATAATCAATAAAGGTAGGCTGTGCTTAGTTTCTCCTTTAGGTAAGTTATCTTTTAACCAAAGTAATATATTTTTTAGGATACTCACATTTTTTTTACAAACCATAATGTTTGCTTGATTTAACGAAGGCATTCCTCCAGCTAACGACCGGTTAAAATCTGCCTCTTCGGAGGTAATAGAAATAACTTGAAAAACACTTTCGTCACCTTGGTGCCCAAATGCTTGCTTTAATCCAACACCTTTACCGTCGCCAATAACATCTTTATCTATCCTAGCTTGCGTTTGTGAACGAAGATCATCCATAATTCCAGATAAAACTATGATTAACTTATAACCAGAATCTAGGGCTCGATTGATCACCGCATTAAAGTTTCCTGTTTTACCCGACTGAACATCACCGTCTACCAAACCTTTAATAAACACTGGAGATTGAGTTTTTGGATCTGCCAATTTTCCTAATATCTTTAAACTAGAGTTTTCAATTTCTTCTACTACAGATTCAGCTCGCCCCTGATCTCGTAAATATTCCAAATACCTCTCTGTATAATTCCATTTAATATCTTTCTTGATTCGTTTAACCAAGTTATTTTACTTTTCGATAAAACACTTGGCTGCTCAATTGTCGTTACATAATTTGATTGAACTTCTTTTCTTATTACATCAAAGTAACTCTCAAATGTTTCTCTATCTATATGCGGCCAACTTAGGTGCTCTGCTACGATCCTCAGACTTGAGTATATTTTATCTACTAAAACTGTACGCATTTCATCTAATGATTCAAAGCTTGCTGTTTTTAAGTGTTCCTTAAACTTATCCTTGATTGCTTCTTGGTATTTGAAACGGTAATTATCCATGTAGGTTACTCCAAAATTTTCAATAGTTCTGTCGGCAACGTGTCAAGCTCTATACCTAATTCACTGATAAGGTTTTTCTTAATAAATTCGCTACTAAACCCTTGGTTTTTTAGACTTAAAATGGTCTCAAAAAAATCATTATCTTTAGTTTCCTCACACCGGTAAAATGGCACATTTTCATGGGTGTCTCTAATTTTATTAATCGCTGTATTAATCATCCTTACAAGCAAAAGTAATTGTGTCTTTTGTTTCTGGTTACATGACTCAACTAAATCATTTAGTAATGGAAAGTCATGATTCAATTCCAACAATGGACCTTTATTAGAATGAATTTTTTTTAGAAATTTAGCCTCTTTTGGGTTAGGTTGATGAGTAAACTTTTTAATACCTCTATTGTAGAATTCTTTCTCTGCTTCACTAGTTAACTCTTCAATGTATCCTTTAAACGCTTTTATTAAATCATGAGGAATTATCACCTGAGATTTAGCTACGTTAAGATGGAGTAAATGATCTGCTTTATTTCCGATATCCACTCTTAATCTAGCCAACTGCAATCTGGGAGATTTTCTAATTAACCCATTCCAACCACCATAAATTATCAAGCGATTAGAGCGATATATATACACCCCCTCCATATCCAACAAACTTTTATTAGGGGTAGTCCAATCATTCCCTAGCTGTTGTGATTCTTTGATACTGAAAGAAGGCAGTACAAAACCTTCTAGTTTAATATTGTCATGTCCAAAATCTTTTTGTCTAAACTCTAATTTTCGAAGACTTTGTTGATTCTCAGGAAAAGGGTTAAATGGCTTAATATGAGAGTTATTAACTCGAATCGTTAATGGCTGAACGGGATTATCTAAAAAGCGGTGAAAAACGATACCCAAATGCTCTGTTGTATTTTGAACTATCTCTCTATTCAATGCTTTTTTTCTATTGTGTTCTTTAAGATATTTTTCAAATTTGTAAAGACCAGACCAAATAACTATAGTATTAGGCGAGAAGTCTGATATTTCGCCATTAAAATCTTGATTTAAATTATTAAAATCATTCAAAAGTTTATTAACTTCTACCTCGCTGTTGACCAGAAGTTCCCATTTTTTAGTTTTAACTAAGTGTTCGACATCCCAAGTCAATCCGAAATACTTTTTATCGCCCCTTTTTCTTGATAAGACAGTAAACTTTCTAGTTTGAGAAAATGAGGCAGCCTTCAGGCCAAGTCCAAACCGCCCTAGATCTGCTAAAGACCTATTTCCATCCGGGCTTGAACTTGGGAATTGCATATTATGAATAAGTTCACCTTGAGTCATACCATCACCATTATCAGCCAAAAACAACTGAAATGGTTCAGTCTCCGAGTCAACCAATACTTGAATTGCATCAGAACGAGCGCTCACAGAGTTATCAATTAGATCCGCAATTGCTGCCTCCAGACTATATCCTTGCTCTGAGATTGATTTAATTAAAAAATCAGGGACAGGCGTAGCGTTAATTATATTTGTACCTCTCTGCAAAATAACTCCATACTTTAATTCCATTGACTAGCTGTATTTTTATCATTAACAGCTTAAATAGCCAACGCTTCTTATTAAAAAAACTGATTAAAAACAATGACCAAGTTAAATTATTTAGAAAGAAAAGCATAGAAAGTTACATAAGTGATTATCGCAAATATAGTTCAATGCAAGCCCTACAATGAATAAACTTTAATTAACTAGGTTACCGTTTCGCTTTAGTTATCATTCTTTATATATAAACAAATCAAAATTGAAAAAGCCTTACTATGAGCTTTGTAAACACGACGAGATTAAGCACCAACGGCAGCGACCCTTTGTTACCATTGCCAACGTGATATTACCTTAAATAGGTTTTAATCCCTGAACCCAAATATCAAAACAGCAATCATAAACGTCGCAAATTTCGCAACATTTAAAAGCTTCGCTTTTCGTGCAAGCAAGCTCTGCGCCTACATTCATAAACACCAACCTACCAACATACTCCAATTCCCCGTGATCACACCTGAAACTTAGTTAATGATGAGTAATTTACAGCATGGATGCTGTACAAAGCGTAGCTTGGCCATGGATGGCCTATCTACGCTGGTTACGTTCACATCATTAACGTAAGTTGAAGATACAGTGTGATCCTCGGGCGCGCCGTGGGATTCCAAAGGGTGGACGGCGGTATTCCCCCTTTGGTTGCCGCCAGCAATCTGGCAAAAACCTCGAATAGAGGTTATTAAATCCCTAAAGCTCTCACGCAAAATAGCTATATAAAAAGCTTCGCCTTTAACGCCAGCAAGCTGCACGTCTACACGTTAAAACGCGATATAAAGTCGCGACTACAAAACCACTTGTTTAAACCGTGCGAACGTTCGCATGCTTTCATCAGCAATCATTACTTCGTAATCGGGGTTTTGAGCGATTAGCTCATATTGCCCGTTTGGTAATTTATTTACTTTGCGCAGTAAATACTGTCCATCTCCGCTTATATCATCTCGCTCTATCGCTACTATTTGGCCGCGTAGCGATCCCGCTTTATCGGGTGTTATAAGCTCAAGTAGCAGTAAATCACCATCAAGTATTGGGTGTTTACCGCCGTTCATAGAGTTGCCCGATGCACGTGCTAAAAAATGCACGTTTGGATCAAGCTTGCCCGCGCCAAATGGCGCGTCCATCAATTCCATATCACTGCTATCGCCAGTTTTAAAATGCCCACAGGCAATTTTAATATTAGGGAAGTACGGTAGCTTTAATGCTTCATCAACTGATTTTAAACTAACGGCAGGTTCAGCAACTTGATTTAGCTCAGGCTGTGATGCATTTGGAAACGTAAACAATTCTGCGGTTGGTTTTGCTTGTTCGAAATGGTCTTTATTGGCAATCCATAATTTAGCGCTGTTTGCTTGCGCCACTTGGTAAGCCCAATTGCTTACGGCGAGAGATTTATCGGCATCGCAATGAAAATACGCACTTAGCTCATTACTGATAATGTGGCTGTTAACGACCAAATTTTGGTTCTGCCAGCGTTCACGGTGCTGCTGAGCGGCTAAAAAGTCGCGTTTGTTGTTATTACATGTGCGGTGCGCGGCCACAAAATTATGGCCAAGATCGTTTGCATAGCGGGCAAACGGTATAAAGTGGTCAACCTCAACATCGTTTTTCATTGGCTTTTGGCAATAAAAACAGGTGTTTGATTGCAGCTCTACTAAAACAGGCTTTGCTTTAGTGAGTGCATTACGGTCTACCCCAAATAAAAACTCTTGCAGTTGGCTTTGCGGGCCAATTAACGCTTGGTTGTGCTTTATACTTTGAATTTTTTGAAGCCACGCATTTTTAGCTAAATAAACTACTAGGTCGTAAAAGCGCCTAAAGCAGCTAGCTATACCTGCATTTAACGTAATAAATTGAGTGCTGTTTGTGTGCGGGTACAAAAAGCATTCTTCTTGTTTGGCGAGAATTTGTAAGCGCCAAAGCGGCCCTGATTTTAGTGTTGCCATAGCAGCATTAAACGTGGGCTTATAAAACGGGCTTTGCTTAAGCTGGCGAAAGTTACGTATGTTGTTTTGCTGGCATTCAAACAATACGCTAATTACTTTTGATTGCGCGCCTGTATTTTGCTTAAGTAAGGCGCTTTCGCCGGTGTGCTCTGACGAAAACGGCATTGCATGATGCCAGTATAAGGTAATGAGTTTATCGGCAAGGGTTGGTAGCTCTATTACTAATTCACTTAGCTCAGATAACAGCGGTTGCTCTACGCATACATCGGCAATAGCGTGTAAAAGTGCAAACTTGTAGGTAGCGCTAAAATCGCCCTCAACCAGCATGCGTTGAATATACGCAATAAAGTCGAGTTGTTGCTGCATTGCACTGATCATAAAATGGGATCAGCCTTTATTATGGCATTTAGCCACACTTCGCTTTCACGCCCTGGGCGCTGATCAACACTTTGCCAGTGCTTAATTATGCTTAATTGCGTGTGTTGATTTAATAAACTACTTAATAACTGCTCGGTTAAATCGGTAAATTCACGGCCATTATGTACACGCTCTTGCGTGCCATATTTAAACGATACATATAAAACGCCATTGGGTTTAAGCGCATTTTGTAGGTTTAAAAATACTTGAGGAAGTTCGGCTTTTGGCACATGTAACAAACTGGCGCAGCACCAAATACCGTCGTATTTATTAACACACTCAAGCTCTTGAAAGGTTTTAACCTCTACTGGTTGTTGTAAGTAACTGCTTGCAAGCTCTGCAAGTGCAGGGCTCGCATCAAAAGCCGACACACTAAACCCTTGGCTTTTAAAATAGGCGGCATCGCGAGCTGAGCCACAACCTGCATCTAGCACATGGCCATTTTGGACAACATAAGGTAAAAACTCACGGTAAAGCGCCGACATATCAACATTAAGTGTTGAGTCGCTAAAGGTTTGTGCATTTTGGTTATAATAATTTAGTGTGGTATTGGGCACTGCTTATACCGCTCCTTGGCTTTTGCGAGTTTGCAACGTTAATACTGCATTCATGTTTGTTTAATCTACAGGAACAAACCGATAAATTAAAGAACTTATAAGTAGGTTTTTTTAGCTTAATACGCTGTTTGTATTGAATTTAGCAATAATTATCTCCTTAAAACCTTAACCCTCTCCTTTTTAGATACATTTTTTTACAACTTTAATGATTCCTTCACCATTATATTATTTTGCTAGGTTATACTGTTTTAATAACGTACAAAAAAAGCTTACCTCAGAGACTTAATGAATAAATTAATAACCTTACTATTGTGTGTGTTGTTTAGTACCTCTTGGGGTGTGTTTGCCTGCGAAAGAACGCTTAGCGTTGGCGCACATGATGCTTTTTGGCCGCCTTATGTAATGGGCATTAGTGGCCAGTTACAGGGTAAAGAGGTGGATGCGTTAACTGTTATTTTTAAAGACTCGCCTTTTTGTTTTGAAATAAAAATGCTGCCTAACTCTAAACGGGCTTTTACCGAGCTGCGCCATGGCCGAATAGACATAGGCTGGGCGGCAAGTTACACCAGTGAGCGCGCTAAATATGCTCATTTTACAAAGGCCTACCGCACCGAGGTAATGCGTTTATACGAAAACAAAAACAATCAACACAAGGTTAAAAACTTAGCTGATATTTTTAACCAAGGTTTAACCATAGGCGCTAACTTTGGTAGTTATTATGGCGAAGAGTTTGAGCAGTATAAAAAAAGCCATAAAAAACAAATAGAATACACCAGCGCAACCAGTAAGCGCTTTGAAATGCTTAATAAAAAGCGTATAGATTACGCAATAGAAGACGAGCTAGTAGGCAATTATTTAAGTAAGCGTGGTAACAACTTAATGAAGGCGCCTACCGTACCCGCTATTAATAAAGACCAAATACACTTAATGCTAAGCAAAAGAACAGTAACACCTGATGAGGTTAAAATTATTAACGCACATATAACTAAAAATAAAGCAGCACTTAAGGCGCTGTTTGAATGAATGTTTTGAGCTGTACACGTGTATTTTTATTGGTGTGGGTAACGTGTTTGGGGTTATTTAGCGCTAAAGCCCAAGCATGCGATAAAACCATTAATGTAGGCACGAACGAGCGCTACTGGCCGCCGTATGTGGTACTAAAAAACAATACGTTAACGGGTGTTGAAATAGATATAATTAAAACCATTTTTAAAGACTCCCCTTTTTGTATAAATTTTACGTTATTACCTAACTCCTTACGCGCCTTAGAAGAGCTAAAACACGGCCGTGTAGATTTAATGTTTGCAGCAAGTAAAACCCGTGAGCGCCAAGCTTACGCCCACTTTAGTTTGCCTTATCGCGAAGAAGTAATGTTGTTGTATAAACATGCTGGCTCGGCAAGTATTAGTTCGTTAGAGCAGTTATTTAAAAAAGGCTTAACAGCCGGCGTTAATCGCGGCAGCTTTTTAGGGCACACGTTTAAAACGTTAAGCGATAAATATAACAAGCAAATAGTACTTACCAGCGATGCCGATAAACGCTTTGCTTTATTAAATAAAAAACGGGTAGATTTTGTAGTAGACGATTCGTTAGTGGCGCACCATTTTGCTAACAAATACACGGCTATTTTACCCGTTGAGCAAGTAGCGCCTATTAACGTAAATAATGTGCATTTTATGATGAGCAAAAAAACGATTTCTTTAGAAGAAGTTAACACTATTAATGCGCATATTGTAAAAAATAAAGCGGCGCTTAAGGCGTTATTTAAGTAATAATACCAACCCACATTAATACTTAATCATTTTCAGGGGCTAAACGTGTCGCTATCTGCGTTAAAAAATTCTCATTTAGAACAACTAAATAGCGAATTTTATGCCTAGCTATCAACCCGTTTTTCCTGCCTCAAAATAGACCGCTTAATTAAGCGA